>JBBSFP010000105.1:0-8022 GCA_038238625.1 Tepidisphaerales bacterium | reverse complement strand
TCGGGATGGCGACGTGGTTAACCGAGCGGCTCAGCAACGAGGTGGCATCGCACACCCGCGCTGCTAACCAGCGCATTGCCGAGCGCTTTACCGAGCTTGCCCATCGGCAGATCGAGCGAATCGCCGGGTGGCTGAGTGAGCAGGCGGCTGCGGATGAGGCGCTGGATCGGCTGGAGCGGCTGGCGTCCGATCTGCAGGAGACGCCGTGATGACTCCGCAGATGCGCAAGCTGATCGCGGAGGTGCGCGATTTCACCGGCGCGGCCTTGCCGCCTTGGCTGGAAGCTGATGCGCCGATTCTCACTGCGCAGACCGCCAATGATTCAGCGCTCTACCTGGTCGGTATGATCGGGGGCAAAGACGTGGGTAAAAGCGCGCTGGTGAATGCGCTGGTGGGCCAGCAGATCACCCGAACCACCTCCTTCGGGCCGGGGACTGATCAGGTGATTGCCTATGTGCATCGATCGCATGCCGGGGCGTTGCAGGAATCGCTGCGCACCATCGCCCCGGGCGCATGCCAGATCGTTACACACGATTTACCTGCCCTTCAGCGCCAGGCACTGCTTGACTTGCCGGATATTGACAGTCATTTCTCCGCCCATGTTGCCCTTACCCGGCGAATGCTGCGAGAGATGTTGTTTCCCGTGTTCGTGCAGAGCGTCGAAAAATACGCCGACCACCAGCCGCAGGAGTTGCTCCGGCAAATTGCAGCCGGCAACGCGGTGGAGAATTTTGTCTTCTGCCTCAACAAGGCCGACCAGATCGCCAACCCCGATGAAGCTCGGCAACTGGCAGATGACTACGCGCAGCGGCTGGGCCGGGTGCTTCAAACGCCCCCCCCCCGGGTGTGGCTCATCAGCACGCTCAGGCCCGATGCCTTTGACCTCCCTGCCCTGCGCGCCCTCTTGTGGCAGCAAAAATCCCAGGCCGAAATTTTGTCATCGCAACAGCGCGCCGCCCAGCGGCAATTGCAAGTGGCGCGGCAATGGCTGGTGCAGCAGGATCTGCCCGCCCACGTCGCCGGGCTTACGCGGCTGCGGCAAACCGCCGAGGAACTGGTTAACGATCGCATCGGTCTGCCGCTGCTGGATCGCGCCATCCCGGCACTGATGAACGATCCCCAGCACAAGCAGGCGATCGTGGAGCAAGCCCTGGCCGCGCGCATGCGCCGCTGGCCGATGATCAATGTTTTGCATGGGTTTTACTCAGCGATCAGCGCGTTCCTTCGCCGCAACAGCGAGAGCACGGCCCGGCCCATGCTCAGCGAAGGCGCGGAGGTCATGGTAGATGCCCACCTGTCCTCGATGCCGACTCCATTAGCCGCGCTGGTGCAATCCACGTTTGCCTATCTGCAGCAATCGCAGCCGCAAATCAGCGCGTTGTATCGGGAGCAAAAGTTGTGGGAATCTATGCCCGCCGACGCCGCTGCCATGGCGCTGCGGCAATCGCTGGCTGATGCGGTTTCGCATCAGCGGCAAAACGCTGCCACCCTGCTGGCAGGCGCCGATGGGTCCGGGGGCGCGGCCGTGCGCTGGGGGCTGACCGTGGGGGCTGTCGTGTGGTTTGCGCTGCTCCAGCCGATGTTGATGGTCATTCTGCATCAGCAGACGCCGGTGAGTTTATTGTCGGCGTTGGTAGCGATGATCAGCCTGGATTATCTCTTACACATTTTGACCGCCCTGCTCATCTATTTGTCGTTGCTATGGGTCTTGCTGCGCTGGGATACGCGTCGGCGGGTAGAAAGGTCATTTAATCGTTGGAGTCAATCAAGCGATCGAAATGCGGAAATTATCGGACCCGTCAACCGCACACTCCGCTGGCTGGATCAGTTGATTGCCCCCATAGTCCTAGTGCAGGAAAAGGCAGAAGGCCTGGCGACAGAAATACAAAGCATATAGTCCAAACATAATCCATCCGCGGCTTTCAAACCCGCCGCGGATGGACGAGAAGGCGAAAGTGGGTACTCCGACTAGAAGCCATGACCCGTGAAGCTCAAAATCAGCGAAATCACGAATAAAATGAGGAAAATGAACATGAGCGTGCGACCGATGCTGGCGCTCATACCCGCCATCCCTCGGGCGCCCATGGCATAGGCAATGATGGCAAAAATGAAGAAAAGAATGCCCAGGTACAATATGTTGCCGCCGACGTACTGCGCCAACACCGGTGTGGCCGCGAGACTCATTAGCGTGAACATAGATGCTCCTTATAAATGTGGCTCGAGTTGTTCAAAGTGATCGTATTACTATGCAGCAAATGGCGTGCCCAGCCGTAGGATTGCCGGGATTCCAACGCGGGGATTTTAGCGTTGGAGGGTCGGCCACAAGGCCACAGTGCATAACCGATGGCCAATCCGCTCCAGAATTTCGATGGACCGTACCTGGCGAAACCCGGCAAGAACTTTTTTTTCCGCCAGGACGGTTTCGAAAAGCTCCAGGTCCTTCTCGAGGATGACCGTGCTTTCGTTAAAGACCAGCAACAACAGGCCAGCCTCGCGGATCCGGGTTTCTGCTTCCATCTTGCGCAAATCTTCCACGATGGCCGAGCGCCATTGGGCGCCGTAGCCCCCGTGCCGCGCGCCCCCTTCGCGAAACTGATAGGCGATTTTTACCTCCAGCCAGAGCGCTTCAGTCGCCGGGCAACTGTTGGGATCATCGAAGAGGTTGGGGGTTGATGCTTCGATTTGCAGGCTGCGCCCCGGCGGGGTGAGCACCAGATCGCAGCGCTGGCGATGCGTGCGTTTGCTGCCAGCGCTCGAGGGGTAATGCACTTCGCGGGCGATTCCATAATGCACCGCCAGCGCGTCGGCCAACAGCGCCTGTAGCTGGCGCTCATCCCGCGCATCCAATCCATACACCGCCTGCTCCAGCCGAAGATCAGCCTCTGCCCGCGCCAGCGCTGCGGCAATGTGATCAGCCACCGTTGAAAAATCCCAGAGTAACGCCATGGGCCGGGTGCCTTAGTTACACAATTAAGCGCTGCTTGATTCACTCACCGGCGGTTGCGAAGCAAGGAAATTCCAGCCAGCGGGGCACCGGCTGCACGCTTCTGGCGGGGAGGCGGTGGCTACGAATATCGCAAAATCGCGGGAGTCACCCAGGCTCCGATGGCGTATCCCAGGGCGATGCCGGCCAGCACGTCGCTGGGCCAGTGGGCATCCATCAAATAGCGTAGCAGGGCACAGGCGAGCGCCAGTGCCCAGAAGACGGCCGCGCCCTGCGGGTAGAGGATCGTCAACGACACCGAGAGCGCGACTGCCGATGCGCTATGGCTCGATGGAAAACTTTCGCGGGCGTTGGAGTGTTGCCAGGTGAAGCCCAGAAATTTCCCGGCATGCTCGCGACCCGGGCGGGCCCGGCCCAGCAGGCGCTTGATGAGAGTGGACGCCAGCGACGTGCCGATCATGACCACCAGCACTGCCGCCGGTGCCCAGCGATGGCCGGGGATGCGATCGAGTTGGTAAATCAACAGCGCGATCGTGACCGTGCATATGAACTGTCCGTATTGTGCCAGCCAGCGTGTTTCGCGCTTGAGATCCCCTTTGAAATGCAGCGCCAGCGTGGTGGGCGTGCCCATGCGCTCAAACACCATTGCCACGGCGGCGGCGCCCAGCAGAAGGGTAATCAAAAGGAGGTTCAGACCCGGGCCTCTGTAGCGGCGAATTCTCCCGTCCAGATGACCCGCACGGCAGCACAGGGAAAATGCGCTTAAGTTCGCTAAGGTATACCCGATGTTGAAGATCGCCTCCAATATCGCGCGATCGCCGCGCCGGGCGATTGGGTTGGCGCTTTTAGCTGCCGCCCTGCTCTACTTTTTGGGTAACGCTGCTATCCCGCTCTGGGATCGCGATGAACCGCGTTATGCGCAGACATCGCGGCAGATGCTGCAAAGCCATAACTGGGTCGTTCCCACCTTTCTCGATCAACCCCGCAGCGAAAAGCCGCCCCTCATTTACTGGTGCCAGGCAGCGGCCATGAGCACCCTGGGCGATGGAGCGCGCAGCGGCGTCTTTGCTGCCCGCCTGCCATCGGCGCTGGCCATGCTGCTTACGCTTTGCCTGCTGGCAACGGTGGTCTGGAACGCCATCGGTTCGGTGCGTGCGGCATGGTGTGTTTTCATATTGGCCAGCAGCGCCCTGGTCATCCTCGCCGCCAAGATGGCGCTCACCGATGCCATGCTGCTGCTGTGGCTGATGGGGGCGCAGTGTTGCCTGTATGCCATCTATCAGGGGAACCGCTCGGTGTGGATCACGCTTGGGTTGTGGCTCGCGATCGCGCTGGGGGCGCTGACCAAAGGCCCCATCGTCCTGGTGCCGCCGATTTTCACAATGGGCGTGCTCGCCGTGATCGATGGCCTGCGCCTCCGGCGCATCGCCTCGACACTGCGCTGGTGGTTGGGTACCCGGCCGTGGGCAGGGGTATTGATTATCGCCGCCGTGGCCGGTCCGTGGCTGTACCTGGTTGAGCAGCGCTCGCCGGGGTTCTTGCAAAAAATCTGGGCCGCCGGGAGCCGACATATGGGGACGGGCGAAAAGCATGTCGCCCCGCCGGGGTATTACCTTTTGCTGATCTGGGGGTTCTTCTTCCCCTGGAGCCTGCTGCTGCCCACCGCGCTGACGCTTGCCTGGAAAAATCGGCACCTCCCGCCCGTGCGCTTCGCGCTGGCGGCAGCGATCGGTCCGTGGATTTTTCAGGAAATCATGCCCAACAAGGGCCCGTTTTATATTCTGCCAGCGCTACCACCGCTGGCGTTTTTGACTGCTGATGCGCTGGTTCGCTGCCTGCGCGGCTCCGCCGACGACCTGCGTCGCCCTGCGTTCAAGATGGCGCTGGGGGTGTGGTGCATCGCTGCCATCGCGCTGGCGTGCGCCCCCTGGCTGCTGGTCTTTCCTGGAAAAATTGAGCCGCAGCCCTATGCGATTCTGTGCCTTCTCACGCTCATTGGGGTGGGTTATGCGGCCACGGTATGGCTGCAATTCCGCGCGCATCTCTGCCGCGCCGCGATTGCGATGGGGCTGGGCTTCATGCTGCTGATGGGGGTTTTGCTGGCGGGATATTTACCCAGCGCCGAGTTTCTGCAACTCCCCCTGCGTGCCGGCCGGGCGCTGCAGCAGGCGGGGGCCACACAGAGCGGGCAGGTGCAGATGGTGCAGTACAAGGAACCGAGCCTGGCCTACTACCAGGGAGGCACGATCCGCGAGCAGCCGCTGGAAAATCTGCTCAACGAAACCCCGTCCGAGCAATGGCCGCGCTGGATCATCATGCCGCTGGGGTTGTGGCAAACGGTTAAACCCGAGATTCAGCAGCGCCTGGAAGTGATCAACCCAGCGCCTGGCGCGCCGCCGCTGCGGGGGCTTGATGTGGCCGGAAAAATCGGGCCTTCGCGATGGGTGGAGCTGGTCATTCTGCGCAAGCGCTAAAGGCACGCCACACTTCTTGCCTCCTGCGAATTGAAAATATTTGAAGTATATTGGCGGGCGATGCTCGACTGTCTCGACCCGCCGCAACGCGTACTGGTGGTGCAGCCCAACTGGGTGGGCGACGCCGTCATGGGTACACCCACGCTGCGGGCGATTCGGCAGCTCTGGCCGCAGGCGCACATCAGCTACCTGGCGCGGCGGTATGTAAAACCGATCTTCAGTGGTATGCCATGGGCGGATCGGTTGATCACATATCGGACGGGCAACAAGCAAACACGCCGCGGGCGCGGGCTCTTTGACCTGTCGGCGCGCTTACGGCATGGGCACTTCGATCTAGCGATCCTGATGCCCAACAGTTTCAAGTCGGCGTTGCTGTGCAAGATGGCGCGCATCCGCCGGGTGGTGGGCTACGATCGCGATGGGCGCGGATTTTTGCTGAGCGATCGGCTGCTGGCGGCCAAGGAAAACGGCAAGTTCGTCCCCACGCCCATCATCAAAACTTACCTGGGATTGGCCAATTACCTGGGGGCGCAGGGGCCGGAGCTGGCGATGCAGCTTTTCGTGACCCCGCCGGAATTGAAGGCCGCGCAATCGGTCCTGGGCGCGTGCGGGCTTGATGCGGAGCTTGAAAAACCCGCGGCCCACGGGCAAAGCCCGCTGGTGTTGCTCAACCCCGGGGCACAGTACGGCGCGGCCAAATGCTGGCCACCGGAATACTTCGCGGCGCTGGCGGACCGATTAAAAGAAGAGC
The DNA here is from genome assembly GCA_038238625.1 of Tepidisphaerales bacterium. Classification (GTDB taxonomy): domain Bacteria; phylum Planctomycetota; class Phycisphaerae; order Tepidisphaerales; family Tepidisphaeraceae; genus JBBSFP01. Next base: position 1,853 of record JBBSFP010000105.1, on the reverse strand, counting down.
TGGCGGCGACGGTGTTGCTCAGCGCCAGCCCGCGCGAGCGCGGGATTGTCGAGTCAATTCTTCGCCGCACCCGCCATGCCCCGATTGATCTGTCCGCCCACCAACTCAATCTCGGATCACTTAAAGAAATCGTTCGCCGATGCGATCTGATGGTTACCAACGACACCGGCCCGCGCCACATTGCCGCGGCGTTTGATGTGCCGGTGATTACGCTCTTTGGCCCCACGCACCCGCAATGGACGGAAATCTATTACGCGCGTGAGCGGCAACTGTCGATCCCGGTGTTCTGCGGACCCTGCCAAAAGAAAACCTGCCCCCTCGATCACCGCTGCATGACCCGACTCACCCCCGCCATGGTGTTTGCCACGGCCTGCGAGCAGCTTGGTAACCCGCGCAGCGTTATTTCTTTGGTTTCACCAACGACACCACCACCGCTTCATTCCGCTTCCAGTCAAACTTAAAATCCTTGCCGTCCCCCAGGGCCTTGCCGGTGCGCTCATCACGCACATCTTTTATACTTGCATCAAATCGCAAGGTGACGCTCACTGTGTCGGTCTTCAGCCCCAGCGCGTTACCACCCTCCAGCGAGCTGGCAGTAATCTCGGGCTTGGCGACGGCAAATAAAATCACCCGCTCGCCCTGCTGCCAATAGGTGATCTCACAGCCCGGCTCCGGTTTGCCATCGGGTCCTACCAGTGTTACCCAGCGTCCGCTGCCGGTTCCCTGCTTTACGAATCGGGTGAACACATCGCGACGCTGGGCCGCCACATCAGGCGCTCCGCCGCGGTAGGCGTTGTACCACTGCGGGGAGAGATTCATCAGCACCGCCGTGCCGCTGCCGGGCTTGTGCACCTTCATGACCGGCATCTTGCGAACGGCCTTGTTGAACCCCGATCCATCCTTGATGGATTTGTTGTTCCCCAGGAATGATTCGACGCTGGCGTACGAAAAATGGGCGTCCTGGTCGACTTCCGCCCAGAGCTTCTGGCCCTGGAAAATATCCGCCGTGCCCATTTCCGGATCGTGCTTCACATCAAACAGGTCGTCCAGCGCCCCGCCATCAGGGCGGCCCTTGCCATGTTGATCCCACAGGCCCGGCATGTAGTCGGCGATAACGGTGCCCCCGGCCTGGCAAAATTCACGGATCCGCCGCGCTTCGGCATCCGACAAACACAGCGTCGCGGGGAGAATCAGCACTCTATAATCTTTGGAAATCCCGTTCTGAATCACCGATGCATAGTCGATGTAATTAAATTGAATTCCATCGTCGCTGAGCATGTTTTCCCAGGCCTTGCGCGTGAGATGGGAGGCACCCAGATTCACATCGCCATTGCGATTGGTCCAGGAAGCGCCGTGGGCTTGCGCATCCATGATCCACCCCAACTGGATGGAGGCATGGTTGTAATAAATCGCCACGCCATCGTGCATCCACTCCGATCCGCTCATGAGGGGGCCAATTTTCTTGCTCGCCTGCAGCAGCGTGGGCGCTACTTCATCGTGCCAGGGCAGGGGCGTTGGCCCATCGAACCATTTTTCCACCCACCCGATCTGCCCGCGATTGCCGTTGGCGAGGTTAAACCACACCTGCCAGACGTCATCCGGAGAGCTCTTGTGGAAATTAGTCGTGACGATCGGTAGCGCGTTGTGCGGATTCAGTGAGCGGATGATCTGCATCCCGCTGTAGCTTTCCATGAACTGCACCTTGCGGATCATCTTGGCATCATCAAATCCGCCGAACGTGTTAGCCCCCTGCCCACCCTCGTAGCCGCAGGGCGTCTGCGGATCGATGGTGTTGGCATAGGTCACCAGGTCGCCCAGGAAATTGTTCCAGTAGGAATCGTTGAAGGTCCACT
>JBBSFP010000104.1:0-8047 GCA_038238625.1 Tepidisphaerales bacterium | reverse complement strand
GGCATGATGATTCTGGCTGCCGCGCCCTTTGCGCCCGTGGTTCCAGTCTTCACCAAAATGTGCCGGGGCGATCTGGCGCTGGCGGCTGCGCTGACGGGTTTGTTCCCGTTTCTGTCCGCGATCTTCACGCCCGTGATATGCCAACTGGCTTTGCATCAGCTGCACCAGCCGCGCAACATCGGGTTTCATTTTCCGATGCTGCTGCTGATCCTGGGGGCCACGATTACGTTGCCGCTTGCCACAGGGCTTTGTCTTAACCGCTGGAGACATCATCTGGCGCAACATCTGCAAAGACCTGTTGAGATCATTTCAGAAGCAATTGGTGCATTTTCGCTGGCATTTGTGACCTGTGTCGAATTCAGAGGCATCATTGAAACCGGGACGAGGCAACTCGGCATCATGGGCGGAATTTTCACCGCATCGGCGCTCCTGGGTTATTTGGGTGGTGCCACCACCTCAGCGGCGCGTCGCGTGTTGGCACTGGGTGCTGCCAACCGAAACATTGCCCTTGCGCTCCTGGTCGCCGCCGGTGCCTTTGCCGGAACGCCCGTCCTTGCAGCCACTGTTGCTGATGGCTTACTAATGATCTTGCTAGGCCTTTTACTCACTGGTTTCTGGCGGCTGCGTGGCGCGGCGACTGCTTAGGTGCCACTAACGCGCCAGCGAATGGGCATCAAGCAGCTCCCCCAGCTCGCTTTGAATCCATTCCTTGGACAAACCAAATTCTTCGAGCGTGTAATGGTGTTTGGATTTAAATCCCCGCTCGCGCTGCGCGGAAAGTCTCAGTTTTGCCGAAAAAGCATCACTCATGGTTAACCCATAATGCTTATAGATGCCCGTGACTGTGCCGACGGCATCCTGCATCATCTGACGATAATCAACGCAATAAAACTGTTCTGACCTCACGGTCTTCCCCATCAGGTGCAAATGCCGATACCACTCCACCGCCAGCTTTGCGTATGCGCGAGAGACCTCCGAATCGCGCGCAATTTCCGGCGAATGCGCCTGCCATACCGGGTAGAACACGCTCACATGGGAGGGTACTGATTCGTAGGGATGCCGCACGATTGTTATGAAGCGGGCATCTGGAAATTCCTCCAGCAGGCAGCGAACTGATCCTGAAGATTGTGTCGCTTTAGAAAGAATCGTTTTGTCGCGCCCGTTGGCGTATAGCTGGCGCTGCAGACATTGCCGGTAATAGGCCATCAGGCGTTTTCGCCGCTCACGCGGCAATGCATCCTGAAACCCCGCCGCCCACAGTTCATTCACGTACGGAAACAACAGGAAAATGGCTTCGGTGACAAACGTGTAGACAAAAAAACCATCGTCTTCTTCCGGCTGGTCAAAACGCATCTTGTGCATTTCGTCCCAGCCACCAAACCATCTCTTTTCAGCCCACTCGATGATTCGCCTCCCTGGAGCGCCGATAATTCGGTCAAGTTGGACGATTCCCTGCAACATCTCCTGATAAATCACGCTGGGAAAAATCGTCTGATACAACTTCGAATGCACGAACTGCTCATCGAGGCTCATCAGTTTTTGCAGAAAGGTTGTGCCACTACGCGGGGGCGCAACGATAAAGATCGGGGCTATCACCGGCTGCTGCCGCACGGCGGGGTAGAAGATCAGATCAAGCAACCGTCCTGTTGCAACCAGAACCCACATCACCCCCAGCAGCCCCATGAAAAAGATAGTGTACGCCCACCTTCGCACCCGAAAGGGCCTGCGCAGAAACGTGAGGTACTGGGCCCGCCAAAACAATGGAGCATCGAAATACACGGTGAGCTTTTACACAAGAATCGTACTCATGTAAAAGCACCACCTGCCTGTTCCGTGGGGGCATTCCAACGAATCAATTCAATAGGCCTCCACGCTTAGCACACGGCCGCCCGTATCCACCCGCACATCCAACAAGCCGCGCGCTCCGTACACCACACATCGATAAAACTCCCTGCCATTACGGTTTACAAATTCAACCGATCGAATGGACCCCAGTCCCTGGCAAGACGCTCCCTCCAACACTTGCGGTGGAACTGCAGAAAGGCTTAGGGGCTGGTCGTACTCGCTGCCGCCGTAAAAATAGGGCTGCCGATAAACATACGCCGGTTCCACATCAATCCAGATGTGCCGTTCATAGTCCCAATGGCGATGATGGTCATCACGATCTCGATATCGGTCGTAGTCGCGATATTCGTACCTGGAGTCGTGATGTCGATCGTCATGTCGAGCGTAATCATGATGCCCATCGTCATGTCGGAAATCGTCGTGATGTCTTTCGTCACGCACGTCGTAGGTGTGATGATCATGGCTCGTGTAATCACGGCGTTCGCTGCTGTGCCCGGAATCATGATGCTCGGCGTGCCCATCACGATTCGCGAGCGCATCATGCCGGGTGGAAAATGCGCGCTCGCTCGATCCTCGGCTATCAGACCGGAACCCACTGGCGGATTGGTTTGCCGAACGGCCCTCGTGGGCTACATGGCCGCGTTCTGATGATGCTATCCACCTTTCCCCTCGGGCCGTTTCGCCGCGCGCCTCGGCGGCAGGCGCTGGGTGCCCATCGCGCGCAAAGGTTGGAGCTGCCAAACTTAGCCCTGCACACACTGCCAACGCCAGCATTTTGCCATGGCCCATCATAAATCACCTCGTCGGTCTCTGGTTCAATTTTCCGCCTTGTGGCGACCGTTCTGACGTCAATTTAGACACCTATGGCTGGCGATGGTTAGCCGCTTCGGTCAGTGCTGATTTGCCGTGTTGCCGGGCCGGGCGTAGGCTCTGCTCATGCGAATACAATTTTGCGGGGCAGACCGCACCGTGACCGGGTCCAGCCACCTCATCGAAGTGAACGGCTTGCGAATCCTGCTGGATTGCGGCCTCTACCAGGGTCCTCGCCAGCAGGCCGAAGCACTCAACCGCATTCTTCCACCCGATGTGCCCCGCCTCGATGCCGTGATTCTTTCGCATGGTCATCTCGATCACTGCGGCAAACTGCCCGCGCTTCTGGTTGCCGGCAGCAAATGCCCGATCTATTGCACCCCCGCCACCGCGCAGGTGGCACGTATCGTGTTGCAGGACTCGGCACGAATCCAGGAGGAAAACGTCGACTATCTCAACCGCCGCACGCGTGGGCCGGATGAGCCGCTAGCCAAGCCTCTCTATTTCGTCAAAGACGTGGGACCAGTGCTCTCAGCGATGCGGAACGTTGAATATGGCGTGAAGGCGCAGATCGGTGATCCATCGAAGAACACTTTTTTCACTTTCTTCGATGCCGGTCACATCCTCGGCTCTGCCTACGTGGTGCTCGAATGGATCGAAAGCGGCAAGCCGCGCACGATGCTTTTTACCGCCGATGTTGGCCGATACGATTCGCCCATTTTGTCAGACCCCACACCGCCACCTCCAGCGGATCTGATTATTACCGAAAGTACTTATGGCAATCGCTCGCACGGCCCGATCGCCGATGTCGAGCCCGCGTTGCTCGACGCGGTTAAATTCTGCATCGACCGAAAAAGCCGATTGCTGATCCCTTCATTCGCAGTGGGGCGCACGCAAACTGTGCTCTGGTACATGCAGAAGTTCATCTACGAAAAACTGATCCCGCAAATTCCAATTTTTGTCGACAGCCCCATGGGGGTTGAAGCGACCCGTGTGACTACCCAGTTCCGCAATCTTTACGACCAAACCACGCAGGGGATGATCGGCGATAAGGATCTATTCAGCCTGGCCCGCGTCACGCTCGCCCAGAGCGGTGAGCAGAGCAAACAAATCAACAGCCAGGCAGGCCCCTGCGTGATCATTGCCTCAAGCCCGACCTGCGAATTTGGCCGCATCCTGCATCATTTGGCGATGAGCGTGGAGCGTACCAACGACATGGTGGTTTTTGTCGGCTACATCCCACCCAATACGCTCGGGCGTCGCCTGCAGGATGGCGAAAAGCGCGTGCGAATCCTGGATCGTTTTTACGATGTGCGTTGCCAGGTGCGCACCATTCACGGCCTTAGCGCCCATGCCGACCGCGATGAATTGCTGCGCTTCCTTAAACCCGCCATCGGCCCGCAATCACGCGCGTTCGTGGTGCACGGGGAGGTGGATCAGGCCGAGGGATTCGCGCAGCATCTTCTGGCCAATGGGGTCGCCTCCGCAGTGGTGCCCGCCATGGATTCCAGTGCGTTCGCCTTCAGTGCGGCACCTCCCGTGCAATCCTCAGCTGCGGGCCGAGAAGAAGATTGAATTTCCCCCCCGAAGTGGCCTGATGTGAATTGCACCCGATATCAGACCGTAGCGGCATCGCGCAGCTTTCGCTCGGTCACCGCGCGCAAGCGGTTGATGCCGGCCAGATACGCCAGCGCACTGGCCTCCAGAATATCGGTACTCAACCCGCGGCCACGGATCGGGCGTCCGGCGTGCTCCAATTCAATTTGCACCTCGCCCTGTGCCTCTTTCCCGCGCGTGACCGAGCGTATGCGATAGCTCAACAGGTTCGCGCGAATCCCGGTCAGACGCACGATCGCCGAATAAATTGCATCCACCGGCCCATCTCCCACCGAAGCATCCTGCACCACCTGCCCGCCACTATCGGTCAGCGTCACCGTTGCCGTCGGCACGGTGTTGGAACCAGCGGTCACTTGCAACCCCGTCAACTGCCAGAATGCCGGGTTGGTTTCCAATTGATCATCGATCAGCGCTTCGATGTCTTCGTCGAAGACTTCTTTTTTCTTATCCGCCAACGTCTTGAATTTGACAAAAGCGCCCTCGACCTGTTCATCCGACAACTTGAATCCCAGGTGAGTTACGCGGTCGCGAAAGGCGTTGCGTCCGCTGTGCTTGCCCAGCACCAGGGATGTCTTGGGAATGCCCAGGGTTTCGGGGTCCATGATTTCGTAGGTCTGCCGATGCTTGAGCATCCCGTCCTGGTGAATCCCTGATTCGTGTAAAAACGCGTTCTGTCCGACGATTGCTTTATTGCGCTGCACGGCCACGCCTGTGAGCGTGCTGACCATGCGACTGGTGGGATAAATTTTGGTCGTCTCCAGCCGCGTAGTAGCATTGAAAAAATCCTGCCGGGTACGCAGCGCCATAACCACTTCCTCCAGCGCCGCGTTGCCCGCGCGCTCGCCGATGCCGTTGATGGTGCCCTCTACCTGCCGCGCGCCGTTTTCAATTGCCGCCAGTGAGTTGGCTACGGCCAAGCCTAAATCGTCATGACAATGGGCCGAGAGGATGATGTTTTTCTCTTTCAACACCGGCAGCCTCTCCAGCAGATGGGAGAAGATTTCCCCGTAGGCCCTTGGAGTTGCATAGCCAACGGTGTCCGGGAGGTTGATCGTTGTGGCCCCAGCCTCAACTGCCGCCTGCGTGATCTCCACCAGGAATTCCAGTTCAGTGCGGCTGGCATCCTCCGGCGAAAACTCAACGTCGCGGGTGTATTCCAGCGCCTGCTTGATCGACTGAACACTCAGCTTGATGATTTCCTCCATCCCCTTGCGCAATTTGTGCTCACGATGAATTTTGGATGTGGCACAGAATACATGCACCCGTGATCGGGCCGCATGCTTTACCGCGTTGCCTGCGCGCTCGATGTCATGTGGCACACATCGCGCCAATCCACAAATAACGCTATTTTGTATTTCCGAAGCGATGGCACGCACCGATTCGAATTCGCCATCAGAGCTGACCGGAAAACCCGCCTCGATGATGTCGACACCCAGGGCTTCGAGCTGCCGGGCGATTTCCAGCTTTTCCGGCGGAGTCAGGGTCGCACCCGGTGATTGCTCTCCATCGCGCAAGGTAGTGTCAAAAATACGAATCGTTTCCATGTCGTCTCCCGATCAGTAGCTGCAAAATAAAAAGCCCCGCGAGCGTCTCGCAGGGCCGGGTCAAAATTCATTTTAACCAATCAATCCTACGAAGCGCGGTATGTCCCCCAGCCACTAAGGGCGAGTGTAAGCCGCGTGCTGCGCAGGGTGTCGCATTGCATGAGCCAACAATAGAACAACGCTTGCCCCCAATGTCAAGGTTTTCCGATTTCATAAATCGGCATTGGCGGCGATGGGAAAACAATTGTCGAATCGCCCGGACAGCGATACCGTAGCAAGGAGTCGTCGTAAGGGGAGTCGTCGGATACGAGCCCGGTTTTCGCATTGGAGCGGAAGATGTCAAAGACCCCTGGTGTGCGGTTGCCGTTGAGCAGGCGTGGATTCTTAAAAGGAGTGGGCGCCGCGGCCGTGGTCGTGGAGGGGGGCATTCTCAGGGCCGCCGATAACGCATCGCAGTTACCGCAGGACTTGGGGAACGGGCCCATCACCGGCGAAGTAAAAATCAATTTGCTGATCAACGGTAAGGACCGGGCCGTGACAGTGGAGCCGCGCACGACCTTGCTGAGCGCTTTGCGCGATCGTCTCGATCCTCCAGTGACTGGGCCAAAACTCGTCTGCGACGCCGGCGCTTGTGGGGCATGCACGGTGCTGATTGAAGGCAAACCGGCCTGTGCATGCAACATCCTTGCGATTGATGCCATCGGGAAAAAGATCACGACTGTCGAGGGATTGGGCACACCGGAACACATGAGCCCCCTGCAATCGGCGTTCGTCGAGCATGACGCGATGATGTGCGGGTTTTGCACGCCCGGTTTTGTCACCAGCGTCAGCGCGCTGCTGGTGAAAAATCCGACGCCCACGCTCGAACAAGTGCGGCAGGCAACGCATGGGAATTTCTGCCGATGCGGAACGTATCCGCGCGTCTTCGAAGCGGCGCTGGCGGTCAAAAAATAGTTCGCCGATCCAACAGCACTCTCCAGCCTTTCTCCTGCCGTGGCAGCAGAAGGAGTAAAACAAAATCATGGCCAAAAAAACCATCAAAGTTCCGAAGGTCGTCGACGGTGTTCCCTCGGAGGTGGAAATTGAGGTGGATGATACCGCTGGCCCATCGTGGGGCCCGAAGGAAAAGCATCGTCTGCTTAACACGCGCCTGCCACGCGCCGATGGCCCGGTGAAGGCCACGGGGGCCGCGGTCTATACGTTTGATGTAGCGCTGCCGGGCATGTTGCAGGCGCGCTTCCTTTGCTCCAGCAGGGCGCGAGCGAAAGTCACAAATATCGATACCGCGCCGGCGGAAAAAATAAGCGGAGTAAAAGCGGTCATCGCTTTCGGCGATAACAGCGAAGTACGCTTTGCCGGGCAACCGATTGCCGTGGTTGCGGCGTCCACGGTGGAAATTGCAGAGGATGCCGTGCGGGCAATCCGCGTCCAGTATGAAAACATGCCGCATGTGGTGAAAGCGGATGACGCCCTGAGCCCCGACGCGCCCAAAATTTTCGATGCGCCCACGGTGGAAAAGAAGGGCGATCCTGCGGCGGTTGCCGAGGCCCTGAAGGGTTGCGACGCCGTCGTGGAGGCCGAGTACCGCTCCCCCACGCTGCATCACAATTGTCTTGAAACTCATGGGGTGGTGGTCGACTATCGTGGTCGCGATGAGGCCACGGTCTACTGCTCCACCCAGGCGTGCTCCAGCATTCCCGGTGACGCGGCTAAAGCGCTCGGGCTCAAGGCAAGCAATGTTAAATGTATCGTGTATCACATGGGCGGCGGGTTTGGTTCCAAGTTCGGCATTGGCCCTGCCGGGCAGTGGGCCTGCGAGCTGGCTAAAAAATTGAAGGTGCCCATCAAGCTGATGCTTACGCGCAGCCAGGAGTATTTGATGGCCGGCAACGGGCCGGGCGCGATCCAGCGTTTCAAAGCCGGTGCCAGCAAGGATGGCACGCTGGTGGCAGTGCACTGTGAGCAATTCGGCCTGGGTGGTATTGGTTCGCGGGGCCGCATCGCCCAGCAGCCTTATCAGTATGAAGCGCAGAAGGTTTACGTTGAATCGCGGCCGGTCTTTACCAACGAAGATTCGTCGGTGGCGCTCCGGGCACCGGGGCATCCGCAGGCGTCGTTTGCCATGGAATCGATCATGGACGACCTGGCCTACAAGCTGGGCATTGATCCGATTGAGTTTCGCAAAAAAAACCTGAAGAAAGACAAGGAGAAAAAACCGCAAGAGGCCTGGG
>JBBSFP010000103.1:0-8084 GCA_038238625.1 Tepidisphaerales bacterium | reverse complement strand
GGTGTAGCAGATCGCTGCTTCGCAGATGGCATCGGTTTGCTCGCGCACTGTATCGATCGCGACCTTCATGTTCTCTGTCCAATTGAGAGAATCGAAGATGCGGAAAACATCGATCCCGTGCTCAGCGCTCTTTTTTACAAACTCGCGCACCACGTTGTCCGGGTAGTTGGTATAGCCAACCGCGTTGGATGCGCGGAGCAGCATCTGCAGCAGAATGTTGGGTACCCGCGTTCGCACCTGGTCGAGCCGATCCCACGGATCTTCCTGCAAAAAACGCATCGAGGTGTCGAAGGTCGCGCCGCCCCACATTTCCAGGCTAAAAAGATTGGGAGTCAAGCGCGCCACGGCATCGGTGACCGCCAGGATATCGTGCGTGCGAACCCGCGTTGCCAGCAGCGATTGGTGCGCATCCCGCATCGTTGTATCGGTGAACAGCAGGGGTTTCTGCTTGCGCACCCATTCGGCAAACTTGGTCGCCCCCAACTCTAAAAAGCGCTGCCGCATGCCGGGTGGGGGGGGGATCGTGTGATCAAACTCCGGGATGCGCGCTTCCGGGAGCTCCCGCTTCAAATCGACCTTCCCCTTCACATCCGACCGGTTGTTGACGATCACATCCCCCAGGTATCTGAGCAATTTGGTTGCTCGGTCCCGACGCGGTTGAAAGTGAAATAGCTCCGGCGTGGAATCGATGAACGTCGTCGTTGCCTGACCGGCGGCAAACGTGGGATGATGGATCAGGTTTTCAAGAAACGGGATATTGGTCTTCACCCCGCGAACGCGAAACTCGCGCAGCCCACGGTCCATCCGCTTGATCGATTCACCAAAATCCTGGCCCCACGCTGTGATCTTTACCAAAAGCGAATCAAAGTAAGGCGTGATCACCGCCCCGCTGAACGCGCTACCCCCATCCAGGCGAATCCCAAACCCCGCCGCCGAGCGATAGGTCGTCAGCCGTCCGTAGTCGGGGATGAAGTGGTTCTCAGGATCTTCGGTCGTGATGCGTGCCTGCATGGCCACGCCGCGTGTGTTGATTCCCTCCTGTCGGGGAATGTTGATCGGCGCTTCGTGGAGCTTATGCCCCTGGGAAACCAGGATCTGGCTCTTGCAGATGTCGATCCCGGTGACTACTTCCGTCACCGTGTGTTCCACCTGGATTCGCGGGTTCACCTCAATGAAAAAATATTCACCCCGGTCCATGTCAACCAAAAACTCCACCGTGCCCGCATTGAAATAATTGACCCCCGCGCACAGCCGTTTGGCTGATTCGCAGATATCGATCCGGAGTTTTTCGGGCAAGTTGATGCTGGGCGCGATCTCCACCACTTTTTGATGCCGCCGTTGTACCGAACAATCCCGCTCGAAGAGATGCACAATGTTCCCGTGGCTATCTCCCAGGATCTGAACCTCGATGTGCTTGGCCCGGGCAATGTAACGCTCGATAAACACATCAGCCCGGCCGAATGCGTTGCCCGCCTCGCGCTGGGCCTCCTCGAGCTTTGCCTGCAATTCACCGGCATTGCGCACCACGCGCATGCCGCGCCCGCCACCACCAAAGCTCGCTTTAATTATGATCGGATACCCGACCTCTTCAGCCGAGGCACGTACGCTCTTCAAATCCACCAGCGCGACATCCGTGCCGGGAATCGTGGGAACCTTGCTTTGCTTCGCCAGCCGCTTGGCTGCGGTCTTATCGCCAAACGTTTCCAACAGTTCCGCCGACGGCCCGACAAACACGATTCCCGCTTCCGCACAGGCGCGCGCCAAGTTCGCGTTCTCCGACAAAAATCCATAACCCGGATGGATCGCATCCACCTCGTGGTCTTTGGCCACCGCAATGATGTTGGCGATGTTGAGATACCCTTTAACCGGCTCACCGCCCTCGGCCGGTCCGATCAGGTACGATTCGTCCGCCTTGAACCGATGCAATGCAAACCGGTCTTCATAGGTGTAGACAGCCACCGTGCCAAGCCCCAGCTCGGTGGCGGCTCGGAAGACCCGGATGGCGATTTCACTTCGATTACAGACCAGCAGTTTCCGCATTATTTGCCCGAACCTTTAGGAAGTTACTTCCGCAAAAAAAACCGGGCGTATTGTGGGATGGTTCAGTTCATTTGCAAGCGCCGCACTCAACGGATATCAACCGTGGACCCATGGAATCCATCTCCCGTTACCTCAAGGACCCAAAATGGCGGCACCAGCATCGCTGGCGCAAGGCCCTCTGGGATACCATGGCAAGGCTCGGTCTTACTGGCCTGCATGCGCTGCCCCTCAACCGCCGCTGGGTTGAAATCCACCGCCAGCGCATGCCCCTTAGAAACCTTGACCCTGCTTTTCGGGGGCTCAAAATAGTGCAGGTATCCGACCTGCATTACAGCCCGGTGGTCTGGAGCCGATACCTCATTCAATTCATCCACTGGATCAATGAATTGCAGCCCGACCTCATCGTCATTACCGGTGATCTGATCACCGGCGGCTATCGTTACGCCCACCGCGTGGCCACCGTGCTCTCCCACCTCAAGGCTACCCATGGCGTGATCTGCACCTTTGGCAATCACGACTACAGTATCTACGGACGCAATACCTCGGCCGAGGGCAAACGCCGCGCCGATTACCTTGAAAAATGCCTGCTCGCCCGCGGCATGCGCGTCCTGCGGAACCAAGCCCACCGCCTCACCCTCACCGCCGGCCAGCGTCCCCTCACAATCGTCGGGCTCGATGATGAATGGTCCGGTCATATCGATCCCGAAAAAGCGTTCGCTGGCGTGCATCCCGATGAGACCGTGATTTGCCTCAACCACAATCCCGCTAACGTGAATGAGCTAATCAAATACCCCTGGCAGTGGATGCTCTCCGGTCACACCCACGGCCGTCAACTCGCCACCAGCCGCCTCGGTCGCGCCCTCTACCCGCGCGCCTACCGCCACTACACCCACGGCTACTACCCGGTTGAAGATCGCTATCTATACGTTAATCGTGGCCTATCCTACGGCCAGCGCATCCTCTACTGGTGCCGCCCCGAGATCACGGTTTTCAAACTCCAAAACATTTAGCTGTCGTGAACTCCCAACGCTTCCGGTCTGGCCGGGTTAGCCTGCCGTTAAACACCGGATCGAGCCAAATCCGCTTATCGCGTCCCAGTGCAGCCGGTATGATGGGAAGCAATGGCACGCGCAGTCAACGATTCTCCGACGATCAGCAACAAGCGCGCTACCCATGATTACTTCATCGAAGCGCGGCTCGAATGCGGGCTGGTTCTGGTCGGCACCGAAGTGAAATCCATCCGGGATGGGAAGGCACAGCTTCAGGATTCATATGCACGCGTCGAGAACGGGCAGTTGCTCCTCTACGGCCTGCATATCGACCCCTACAGCAAGGCGACGCTGGCTGCCAACCATATCCCACTTCGTCCGCGGAAGCTGCTGGCACACAAGCGAGAGATCCGAAAACTTCAGGTGGCCCTTGAGCAGCGCAGCACCACGCTCATTCCTCTGGCAATGTATTTCAAAGAGGGGCGGGTCAAGATCGAGCTCGGTGTGGGGCGCGGTAAGCAGCAGCACGATAAGCGGGCGTCCATTCGCAATAAGGAGCAAGCCCGTGATTTGCGACGGATGATGATGAAGCGCGGCTAAAGTGAACGGGGCAAGGGATTCGCGGGATTCTGAAAGAAATTAGCGGCCGGTGGTCGATACCTGCAAATGGAAGCTGCGTAGGCCGAGGGTCGGCCTGCGGAAAGCATTCACCAGGCAAAGTGGGTCGATCATGAGTGGCGCTCTGCAATTTATCCTCGCGAAAACCACCGAAGCTACCCAGGGTACGCCCACCAGCCACCCATGGCTGGTTCACGTGCCCAACCATTGGCCGACGCAAACCCAAACGCTTACCTGGTGCTATACGCTGCGACCCGGTGAATCCGCGTTCCTGGTACTCGCGGGAATCATTTACCTATTGTGGGGGCTGCAACTATATAAAATTTTGGTGATGCTCAATGCCGCCGTGGTCGGCGCGTTTCTCGGTGCGCTGCTGGGGCAATTTGCCGGTGCCACCATGGCGGGTGCGGCAGTCGGTGGCTTTCTGATGGCGGCAGTCACCTGGCCCCTGATGAAGTACGCCGTGGCCGTGATGGGGGCCGTTTTTGGTATGTTCGCCGGGGGTGCGCTTTGGATTTCGCTGGGAATGCCGAGCGATTTGTGGTGGGCGGGGGGGCTGTCAGGAATGATCCTTTTCGGATTGATGTCATTCATCATTTTCCAAGGTTCGGTGGCGACCTATATGAGCATGCAGGGGGCGGCCATGCTGCTCCTGGGCCTGATGGCGCTAGGAGCTAAATACCCAGGATTCATGACCGAATGCCGGGAGATTTTGCAGAAACAGCCACTCACCGGCCCCGCGGCGGTGGTGATTCCAATGATCTTTGGAATGATTTTCCAGCAGCACAATGCCACACCGGCGAAAGTGCCATCGTTGGCCAAGAAATGATTTGAAGCGGTACCGCCGAAGTGAAGGGGGCGTTTTAGCGCGGGTTCCCCAGCCAGCCCGTGGAGTATCCATTCCCGCCCGCTCCAGCCCAGCCCCACCCGCTGCTCAATCCCCAGCCACTATAGCCCCAACCACATCCCCCGGCGAAGCAATAGCCCCAGTAGGCATTGGGTGACAGATAAGCATGTCGGGCAAAAGCATTACGCGCGGCTGGATTCATTTCCGGGACGCTATTGTGCCAATCGAGCTTCAATGCATCCCCGGGAATTACTGCCAATTCCATAGCCGATGGACCGTTTGGAGCCTTTAGGAAACCCGATGGGTACGATGTAGGCATCAAACCTGGGGCGGTCGTCGGTGCGCCTAATAGCTGCGGCATTTGTCGGCGAACCTGGGCGGCGATGGCATCTTCCATACCAAACAGATCACGCACGGTGCCGGTGGAGCGAACCATGCCCACAATGCGGCCATTATCCACATCTACGATTTGCCCCGTGATTCGCAGATCAGTATCGACCACTTGATAAGAACCGAGAATGGCCAAGTGCGCCCCGGCCGCTTTGGCAAGGTCGATGGCAGTGGCGGCGTCGGCGATGGCGCGGCCATCTTCCTTTTCGGCAGGAAGCGTGATCGGTTCAAACGGTGGCACGCGGCCGAACTCAGTCAGCAGGGTCTGCTGCAACGCTTTACCAATCCAATCGCGGCGATCACCAGCGCTCAACGGGTCAAAGCGGAGCACCAGCACACGCGCGCCACAGATCGGTGCGTCGGCGGTAGCAGGGGGCTGGGCCGCGTGCGTTACAATCGCCGCATGATTCACTAGCAATACCATCAAAAAAAGCTGGAAGATTCCAAATCGCATCGAAGCTGATTCTAGGAGATTACAGACCCGTGTGCCCGCGAAATCAGGCGGCTATCTACACCATTGCTGTGCGTTGTGGGTCATGTTGGGCGATTTGTTAGCCCATGGCGAGCTCTCTGGGATATACGATTGCGGTTGTCAACCGACGTGAACCGTGAAGATATGTGGAACTTCACGTGATGATTTGAGTTGTAGGCCTTGTTGGTTACCGATATAGTCAATACTTCCCCCGCTGGGCAATGGCCCGGGCAGTTCTGCAAACGCTTCCAAACATTGAGAGGTGTCTTTTGTCGAAAAATCGTTGCGGTTTCTCCGCCCGTTTTGTGCAATCCGCTGTGCGAACTGCCAGTTTCATTGAACCGCTTGAGGGTCGCCGGATGTTGTCGGCGGGGTCGGTTCCGATCGTATCCGGGCCTCCCATCATTATTGGCCCGCCGATCATTGTACCGCTGCCCGTGCTTCCCCCTCCGCTGCCCATCGTAAATGGCATCGAGATCAATGCCGAGATTATTCACGCCAAGGCGGGTGTGGCGTTCAGCGGATCGGTGGCTAGTTTCAAACTTATCCCGTCGCCGGTGGCAACAAATTCACCCGCTCCGAAACTCACTGGAACGATCAACTGGGGTGATGGGTCGAGCTCCGCTGCGACGCTCGTGCGCGACCCCGCCGGTTTCACCCATGTCGACGGAACGCATACCTATTCCACCCCCGGCACATACACGACCACCATTACTATCTCCCGATTTCCCCTGATCCAGTCGACTACTTCCGCGGCGAACAAGCCGACAGTGATTGGCTCAGCGCACGGCAAAGCCGTGGTGAGCGGCACGCCCGTTGTAGGTGGTGTTACCCCCGGCGGTGTCAATTTTAATGCGACTGTGAACAAGGCCTTCACAGGAACCGTTGCGTCTTTGACCTTCAAAGTTCCTCCGGGCAATACCGGAGTAGTCGTGTACACCGCCTTCATCAATTGGGGTGACGGCACCTCATCAGAGGGGCAATTCGTCGACAACGCGGCGGGATCATCCGACGTCACCGGCACGCACACCTACTCCACTGCGGGCAAATTCGCCGTGGAGGTGTTAGTAACCTCCGGGCCACGGCCTGGATCGTTGGCCCTCTTTCCAACGCGAATCCTCGCGGAAATCTCCAGCGTTGCCAACGTGACCGATGCCACCCCAACGACGCTCAACCCGGGTAGTGCCGGGGGACCAGTCAAGGTTGTTGTGGGGTCGCCATCCACCGGTGCTGCCAGAACCGGCAAGCTCCGACTCCGCGGTAACTCCGCCGGCAGGTCCAATCGCCACCATCACTCCTAATAAAATAATGCCCCCCCCGCGATTTTGCGGGCGATTGTGAATCCGGGGTTTGAAGTCTCATAAGAGTGCCGGGCCCAACTGAGCCCGGCACTTTTACTTTGATCTGCTGGAATACCGATTCGGTTCAGCAGGATGCCATGCTTTGCTTGCCCACCGTTTCGCTATAGGCTATTTTTACTGTTCGCACGGGTGTTAATCGCACGGAAGCGTTCACATTCAAGAAGGACTCAGGATGAGACCCTCGCACTTGCGCAGTCTGCTGATTGTGGAGATGATAGTTTTTGGGGCTTACTCGGTTGCGCGTGCCGATCTCGCAACTGATATCGACAGCATACTGACCGATAAAATTCTGGCCAAGGCGCATGTGGGTGTGATGGTTGTGCGGCTGGGGAAAGCGCCCCAAGCGGCTGAAGTTCTTTACGAACACAATGCGCATTTGCCATTGATCCCCGCGAGCAATCTGAAGCTGGTGACCACGTCTGCCATCCTCGATGCCCTGGGACCCGATTTCAAATTTCAAACAATGTTGGTCCGTCACGGCGACGATCTTGCCATCATCGGCGATGGGGATCCGTCGCTGGGGGACGCGGAGATGCTCAAGAAAGTCGGATGGGACGTAACCACGGTTTTTAAAACGTGGGTCGAAGGATTAAAGAAAAAGCAGATTACCGCAGCGCGCAACGTGCTGGTGGATGACAGCGTTTTTGACCAGGTGTTTGTCCATCCCGATTGGCCGGAGAATCAGATTCAAAAGCGATACAGCGCGGGCGTGGCGGGGCTGAACCTCAACGCCAACTGTATTGACTTTTACCTGCAGGTGCACGGCCCAGGGCAGGTTGTGGGTTACAGTACCGATCCGCCAACCTACTATTTTACGATCAAAAACGACTGCGTACGTGGTGGGCATGATTCGGCAATCGTGCTGACGCGGCAAGCGAACAGCACGGAGATCATCCTGCGGGGATCGACGCCCACGAGCAACGACCAACCGGCGTCGGTCACGGTTGCCGATCCGCCGATGTTCGCCGGTACGGTTTTCTGGGAAACGCTTGCGAACGAAGGGATCGCCCCGACGGGGAACGTTTTGCGAGATAACACGGTGCGCGCGGCGATGCACGATCCGAAAACTGCCAGCGACTGGACGCTGCTGGCTGTGCATGAGACCCCGTTGGCGCAGGTGCTTGCTCGGGCCAACAAAGATTCCATGAACCTGTATGCCGAGAGCATGTGCAAACGACTGGGATTTGGGATAACCGGTCAGGCTGGATCGTGGCAAAACGGCACTGCGGCGTTGGCGGCGTTCCTTAAGAAAACCGGTGCCGATCCCGCGGAATTTCACTTTGCCGATGGCTGCGGGCTATCCAAGCACAACACCATCAGCGCCGACACCCTGATCCATGTGCTGGGATACGATTATGCTTCTGCCC
>JBBSFP010000102.1:0-8090 GCA_038238625.1 Tepidisphaerales bacterium | reverse complement strand
CAGCCCCTGGCCATTGCGCGCAACGCCACGCTGATGGACGCCCTGGAGGCGTTGCCCCGACTGACCGATGCGACCTGGTATGCCTGGGGCAAAAGCATCGTGATCACCGATAAGCAGGATGAAATCCGCCGTCGCCTTACCAAGACGATCACTGTGCGCTATCCGGGTGTGGACGTCGCCCAGGTGCTGATCGATTTGCAACATCTCAGCGGGATGCGGTTTGATATCGAGCCTGGGGCGCTGCAACAAGTGCCTTCTGAATCACGGAGGATCCGTCTGATTTTGGAAAACGTTGCCCTGCGCGATGCCTTGGACAATCTGAGCGGCGTGACTGGAATGGGTTGGATGGTGCGTGACGACGGTATCTATTTGTGGAGCCAAAACCATCCGGATGCCGCGCGACCGCCCATGCTTGGCTGGATTCAGCTCGACAATGGCATCTCCATGCTGGTGCCAGAAACGAAAGTCTCCCCCGATATGCGCGAATATCTCAACCTCAAGATGCAGCATGAGCTTGATAAGGTTCGTCAAATGATGAAAGAGGAGAATTTCAAGCCGAGCCAGCAAATGTCGCAGCCGCTCAACAGTGCCACGCAACCGGCCACTGCTCCCGCCCACAATCTATAATCACCTTGAGCCAGCCCACTTCTTCAGTCAGGATATCGCGAGTGCAATCGTCTTCGGCGGCCGGGGCTGCGCGATTATAATTGCCCCATGTCTCGCATTCGCATCGCAATTGCCGGCGTGGGAAATTGTGCCAGCTCCCTGCTTCAGGGGATCGCCTATTACGGCAACACCGCGGACACGACGGGCCTGCTGTATCCTGATATTGCCGGCCTGAGGGTCACTGATATTGAAGCGGTGGCCGCGTTTGATATTGATGCCCGCAAGGTTGGACGTCCGCTGGAAGATGCCATCTTCGCCCTGCCCAATAACACGAAGCGCTTCGTCGACAAGACGCCTGAAACTGGGGTAACGGTGCAAATGGGTCCCGTGCTCGATGGCGTTGCGCCGCACATGGCATTGTATCCCGACGATCAGCGCTTCATCCCCAGCGAGCAGGTGGCCACGAACCTTGCCAACGTTTTGCGTGAATCGCGGTGCGATATTTTGCTCAACTACATGCCGGTCGGCGCTCAGCGAGCCACCGAAGCCTACGCACAGGCTTGTCTTGACACGGGTGTGAGCCTGGTGAATTGCGTGCCCTGTTTCATCGTATCAGATCCGGTCTGGGCGAAAAAATTCACCGACCGCCGGATACCTTGCGTGGGGGACGACGTTAAAGCGCAGCTCGGGGCCACTATTACTCATCGGACGCTGGCGCGCCTGTGCCAGCAGCGCGGCGTGCGCATCGATGCGACCTATCAATTAAACATTGGTGGCAACACCGATTTTCTCAACATGCTGTCGCGCGAAAGGCTAACCGACAAAAGGCTCTCAAAAACGCAGGCCGTGCAAAGCCAGCTCGATGAGCCATTGCCCGCAGACCGGATTCACATTGGGCCCAGCGATTACGTGCCATTTCAAAAGGATAACAAAGTTTGTTTTATGCGCATTGAGGGTACGGGTTTCGGCGGCATCCCAATGCACCTGGAACTTCGCCTAAGCGTGGAAGATTCCCCGAATAGCGCAGGAATGGTCGTTGATGCGATACGCTGCTGCTACCTCGCGCGGCAAGCCGGGCTGGGCGGCCCACTCGAAGCCGTTAGCGCATGGACAATGAAACGCCCCTCGAAACAGATGACCGATGCTGACGCCAGCAACGCGACGGCGGAATTCATCGCCTCCGTACAAAAAATCCGCCGGTGACCAACGATTCTTAGAAATAAACGCAGGCCTGAATACCTCAATGGTTTAGAAGGTCCTGCCAAGCACCGGCGGCAAGCTCCAACTGATAGCGCCCATTCCTGCAACTCACCTTAACTGCGCAGCCATAGACTTTCTCCAGCGTGCGCTGTTGCAATACCTCGGCAGGCGGTCCCGATGCAGCAACCCGGCCTTTATCCAAAAGTAGAATCTCCGAAGTCGCCGGGGGCAATTCCTCGACGTGATGCGTGATCATGATGACGGTCGGAGGGGAGGGCTCAATCGCATGGAACAGCGCCTCGACCGTCGCCAGCACTTGTTCGCGTGCCAGCAGATCGAGCCCTGCGGTTGGCTCATCGAGTAGCAGAAGCGTTGGCCGCACGATGAGCGCGCGAGCGATTAACGCTCGGACTTTTTCACCACTGCTAAGGGTCGAGTAAGTATGCTCCGCCAACTCCAGGAGCCCGACGCGTCTGAGCAATTGATCGGCCTTTTTGGCCATGTCGTTCGACACGGCATCATACAAGCCAATCGTGCTGAAATATCCAGTCAACACGACTTGGCGTGCGGTCAATTGCGGAGGCACATCAATCGGCCCCGCGGCTTGAACAATGCGAATTGACTGGCGGAGTTCCGCCAGGTTCACATCGCCCATTTTCCGCCCCAGTACGAACACCTGTCCAAACGTCGGCCATTGATGGCATGCCAGGATGCGGGCGATTGTACTTTTGCCGCTGCCGTTGGGCCCAAGAATTGCCGCACATGTGCCCGCCGCAACGCGCCAGTTCACGTCGTCCAGGATAGTCGTTTCCCCCATGCGGAGTGTGAGCTGATGTAGTTCCAGCGCATCGCTCATACCATTCCCTGCGGCATTTTCAAAACGTGAGCCGCGCGATGCCAATAGGCATCATCGAAGCCAAGCCACTGCTTAATCATGATATCGCGGCGCATCCAGTTGGGCGTACGCAATGCCCGAATGGTCCGGTGGAGCGAGAGTGTCATCGCCGGGGGCAACGACAGAATTGGCCAGTCGCTTCCGTGGAGCAATTTCGCTGCCACCGCCGGCCGTTTGAGCATGATCTCCATCCCGTGTGATCGCGCCGGTAAACACAGCGCGGCGGTGTCACCAAAGCAATGCTCATAATCCTGGGCCATTCGCATGAACTCAGGTAGGAAATCTCGCTCGCCAGGCCAGGAGCGCGTACCGCAATGGGCGGCGATTACGGTCACGCCACGCTGCAGCGCGGGAATGAGCAGCCGCGGATCGGCAACTTCAACCTTTAAATTCGGCAGCGATTTTTCCCCGCCAGTGTGCGACAGCAAAGGCAACTTGTAATGCGCCAACGCTTCATAAAATGGTATGCATTTCGCATCGGCAGGGTCAAAATTCTGCACGATTGGCAGCCATTTCATCAGCACCGCCCCCGCCTGAACACAGCGCTCGATCTCGGCAATTGCGTCCTTGCGGTACGGATTCACCGACGCGCCAAACAATATCTTCGGATGACGTTTTGCCAGCGCGATCACGTAATCATTGGTGACGTACAAATGCGTATGAGTGGGATCGAAATACCCTTCCTTGTCGTAGACGCCGTCGAAGGCAAACACGACTGCCGCGTCTAACGCTGTCTGATTGATGGTGGCGATCAGCAGTCTTTCTAACTGGGATTCGGTATGCGGGCCATATTCGCCCAGCCCAAGCCGCCATCGCATGAACCGAAACGGCACGCTGCGCAGAAGTTGTTCGGACATGAATCCGTGTCCTCGTGATCCGGCTGAAACGTGTACATGACAATCGATGATCATGGCCCGCCATGTTAGCATTGCCTCGATGCATCGCACGCGCATCAAGATCTGCGGAGTCACCCGGCCGGACGACGCCTTGGTGGCTGCCAATGCCGGAGCGGATGCCATCGGGATTGTTTTTCACCCCCCGTCGCGTCGGCATGTGGCGCTCGATCAGGCCCGCGCCATCATCGGGGCTTTGCCCGCATTTGTTACGGCAGTTGGATTATTCGTGGATGAACCGGCAGCATCCATCTTGCAGACATCGCAAAAGCTGGGATTAAGCACTGTTCAACTGCACGGCAATGAATCACCTCAGAAGGTGGCAGAGCTGCTGATCGAAGGATTGAAGGTGATCAAAGCCATTCGAGTAACCGCTTCTTTATCCGAGGAGATGTCGCGCTGGATTGACCACCCCCCTACCGCCTTTGTATTGGAAACAGCTGGCACGACCGTAGCAGGCGGCAGCGGTATTCCCAACGATTTTCAACAGATCCGCGACGCGCTTGATGCGGGCATATTTGAAGGTGCCTCGCCATTGATAGTTGCTGGGGGTTTAACACCTGACAACGTGGCACGGGTGATTCGCCTGCTCAATCCATGGGCCGTGGATGTCAGCACTGGGGTCGAGGATGGAATTCAAGGCGTTAAATCCCATCAAAAAATTCGCGATTTCATACAGGCAGTGCATCAGGTGACAGAGGAAATGCGTTCATAAAACGACTATACTTTCGTTCACTCGTACGCAAGGAGCTGGTTCAATGTCTCGCATGACCGTTACCGAACAAATCCTCGCCAGGCACAGTGGCAAATCCCGCGTAGTAGCGGGCGAAAATGTGTGGGTAAATATAGATGTTCTAATGACCCACGATGTCTGCGGCCCGGGCACCATTGGGGTGTTCCACCAGGAATTTGGTCGCGATGCCAAGGTCTGGAACCCCGACAAGGTGGTGATCATCCCCGATCACTATATTTTCACAGCAGATACCAAGTGCCATCGTAACGTTCAGATTCTGCGTGATTTCGTCAGGGAGCAGGGCATAAAGTATTACTACGATCCGGAATTCGTGACCATGGACCCCTCCATGCCGAATCCGTACAAGGATCCAACGAAGACCAATTATAAGGGTGTCTGCCATAAGGCTCTTCCTGAAGAGGGGCATGTACGGCCCGGTGAAATTCTGCTCGGAACCGATAGCCATACCTGCACCGCGGGTGCATTTGGACAATTTGCCACCGGTATTGGGAACACGGATGCGGGGTTTGTGTTGGGGACGGGGAAACTGTGGCTCAAGGTCCCGCCCACGATGAAGTTCACCTTTCATGGCCAGATTCCGCCCTACCTAACGGCTAAGGATTTGATTCTCGCGGTGATCGGTGACATCGGGGTGGATGGCGCAACTTATCGCTCCATGTATTTTGACGGGGATGGCGTGAGTTCGCTGACCCTTGAAGACCGCATGACGCTCACCAACATGGCTATCGAAGCCGGTGGAAAAAACGGAGTGTGCGACGTCGATGAAAAAACGCTGCAATACGTCCGCGCCCGCAGCAATGTGCCGCAATGGGAAGTGTATCGGGACCAGCCAGGCGCGGAATATTTTTCGACGCATGAATATGACCTGGCGATTATGGAG
Organism: Tepidisphaerales bacterium; assembly: GCA_038238625.1. Classification (GTDB taxonomy): domain Bacteria; phylum Planctomycetota; class Phycisphaerae; order Tepidisphaerales; family Tepidisphaeraceae; genus JBBSFP01. The sequence continues at coordinate 2,862 of JBBSFP010000102.1, read as the reverse complement.
CCATTGGTCGCCAGGCCGCATTCACCAGACAACAAAGACACGGCTCACAATTGTCGCGATGTGAAACTTGACCGGGCGTACATCGGTTCCTGTACTGGCGGCAAAATTACAGACATGATCTTCGCCGCGACCATTCTCGATGGAAACCGGGTGCAAATCCCCACCTTCGTGGTTCCCGGTTCTACCGAAGTGCATGCAGATATGAAACGCCTCAACCTGCATGGCGCACCGCTATCAGCAGGCGAAAACAGCATCGAACAGGTGCTGATGAACGCCGGTTGCCTGGTGGGGCCCAGTGGGTGTAGCGCCTGCCTGGGCGGTCCAGCCGACACGTTTGGGCGCCTCAACGGTCAGGAAATCTGCATCAGTACAACCAACCGCAACTTTCCCGGGCGCATGGGTTCAAAAAACAGCGCTGTATACCTCGCCAGCCCGCTGACCGTCGCTGCCAGTGCATTGCGCGGGTATGTGACCGATCCACGCGAATACGTCAGCCAATCGATCGAAACGGGAATGGCTGGTGTGATTTAAGTCAGGCGCTTCCCAAGGCGTCTTGCAAAGTCTCCAGTGTTAAAAAGGGGGGAACGGTTCCACCTTGGTTAGTCCCCACGACATGCACCGTGTTGCTCCAGATCGCCCACTGATTCCCGTCTTGCAACGAGTAGTGCTGGCGCGCGATCCGGAGTTTTGCCGATACAGCGAGAAACCGGCACCGCTCACCCTCACTGATGGGCGGCAGGCTCTCCATGATTATTGGTTCGCATCGGATGAAGACCCGTGCATGCCCGATGATATTTTTCCGCTGTTGCGATGGGGCGGGCAATTTGTCTATGCGGCCAGCGGAGCGCGACGCGCCGCCGAGATATCCAGCCATTTCGCCGGGCGGGGGTTCGAACTGATTCAACAGCCGACCTCCGTCCGTCGGCCCCTCCTTAGTTTACCGGGACGGATTGGAGCAATCGCGGCGCGCGTAGGGATGCCTCTGGGGTCCAAGGTTCATTACTTCATTGCACGCAAAGTCCAGCTGACCCGACCGCGCGAGATTAACGAACGCTTCACCTACCACCTGCAATTATCTGCTGATAGCACTCAACCGACCGGCTACGCGGTGATTAAGGAGGTTCCGAGCGTGGAGCGCGTCGTGGCGCGCCTGGAGCAGCGTTTCCCGGAAATCAGCACCGACGTGCTGATGAAACGCGCGCTGAAATTTACTGAAAAGATCTTCCCCACATTCCTCACGCGCGAAGCGGCCATGCTGAAAATCCTGGAGCGCCATCTGCCATCCACACACGCCAACCGGGTGCCGCGCCTGCTCGATCTGGAGAAGGATCAACGTGGCTACGTGCGCAAGCTGCGTATGACCTGGCTTCGCAACGCGGTGCCCCGCGGGCGGCCGCTGACACAATTGGAATTTGCCCGCCAGAGTGCTGATCTTTTACATGTATTGCATGAGCATGCGCATGTTATTCATCTCGATTTGCGGTTGGACAATTTCGTGATCACCGAGAACGGCGTGGGATTCGTCGATTTTGGTTCTTCGGTTCGCGTGGGTGAAGACCTGAAATCCAACGCGCTGCTCTCTACTCTTTTCGAAGAGCTGATGCGCACGAGCGAAATTCAACGAATGCTGGCGCGTATGACGCTGTGCGGCTCAGTCACCAGTCCGGTGCTGAACGAGGGGTATCAAAAAGTCGACAAAGCCGTCGATTTTTTCTACCTGGCGGTCCAAATTAATTCGCCCGCGAGCAACCCCGATTTTCTGGGCCTTGTTCAAGCAGATGCCAGCAGCGAGCAAGCCAAGCGCATCAAGCAAATCACCGAAGAAGTGCTTCGCCCCCGCAATTTGAGTAACCCACGCTACCGTTCCGCGCGGGACTTGCTCGAAGCGCTTCGGACGATCCCGGATATGTGCTAGGCGTCTCTAGTGGTCGTTGCAACTCCGCCCGGTGTTGCCGGTATACTCTCGTCGCCATGCCCGAACTGGATCCCCTTCTTTTCGCGCCCGCTCAATACCACGATGATCGCCACCGCAAAGACCACCATCGCCGAAAGTGCCAGTGGCCGGCCATAGCCTCGGGGCATGTCTTTTGGCACCCAGCGCGACACCAGCCAGGGCAGCGCTGCCGAGAAGAGTGCCCCCATCTGGTAGGCAAATCCTGGTAAGAATCCTCTTACCGAATCAGGCGACATTTCGCTGATATGCGCGGGGATGATTCCCCAGGCCCCCTGCACCATGAACTGCATCAAAAATCCACCCGTTACCAGCAAGGCCAACGATTCACCAGGCACTAACCATGCGGGCCAGCCAGACCAGATCGGAATCACCAGAAGAGCGCAGGCAAACGCGATGCTCATCGCGCGCCGGCGGCCGATGCGGTCGGACCAGAGGCCGAATGTAATGCCCCCGAGGATCGCACCAACTGCCGTGATGGCCGTAATTATCGCCCGTTTTTGCGGGGAGAAATCCCAGTCCTTCTCGAGGAAGGCGGGATATAAATCCTGCGTGCCGTGCGAGGAACACATCATTACGGTCATGAGCAACATCAATTCCAGGATGAGCAGCCAGTGCCGGGAAATGGAATTGATGAGCGTTTTCCAATCGGTGTGGCGTGTCTTCTCCCACACGGCTGATTCCTTTACGCCGTATCGAACCATTAGCGCCAGCAGCGCCGGAATGCCACCGATCCAAAACAATGGCCTCCAGCCCCACTTGGGAAAGACGAAAAGATAAGCAAGTGCCGCCAGTAGGTTGCCCAGTGCATACCCTTCCTGCAAAAGTCCGGAGAGGACCCCCCGCCAGCGCGGCGAAACTTTCTCCATTGCAAGTGACGCACCCACGCCCCATTCGCCCCCCATTCCGAT
>JBBSFP010000101.1:0-8103 GCA_038238625.1 Tepidisphaerales bacterium | reverse complement strand
GAGATCGACATGGCCGGCCTGAAGAAAACCCCCGGCATCAAGAAGCTAAACATCAAGCCGCAATACGATATGTGGACTTTCAGCGATGGCCACAGCGTGCTGATCCTGGCCGAAGGCCGCCTGCTGAACCTCGGCTGCGCCACCGGGCATCCCAGCTTTGTGATGAGCAACAGCTTTACGAACCAGACCATCGCCCAGATCGAGCTGGCGATCAATAACGCCCGCTATGCCAAGCAGGTGTATGTGCTGCCCAAACATCTCGACGAAAAAGTAGCCCGCCTGCATCTGGGCCAACTCGGCGCCAAGCTGACGACGCTTACTCCCGACCAGGCAAAATACATCGGCGTGCCGGTGGAAGGGCCGTACAAGAGCGACCATTACCGGTATTGAACGGGGATCGATCGATCCTCACAAAGATTCCCGACCCCCCTTACGCCTCGGAGTTGGCTGGACCCGTCGTTGGGTTGGCTTAATGTTAAATCGGTTAGCGCGCGGGCCGGGGAGGCTCAACTTCGGACGGTTGCGTGGTGGGCCGCGTGCTCGGCGCCGTGGTTGCGACCGGGTTCCGGGTAGCGCTAAGCTTATGCGTTGCGGCGTCGCGATGAATGGTAATGTTCAGACCTTCTTGCAGTGTCGCAACGATAATACCGCTGATTTGAAACATCGCAGCGTCGAATTCTTTATGGGTCGTCGGATCGATCCTATGATTGATCTCGTCAATCTGGATCCCGCCGATCTACGCAAAAAAATTTCTTAAACCTTCTCTCTCGCCCGTTTCCGGCGATCTCTTTAAAAAATAATCGTTTATTTGTTGAGCCAAAACAGGATCGGTTTCCGCGACATCGCGAGTCAGCTTGCCAATAAATTTTGAGATTTCGGCAACTTGTTGTTCTGCATCCTTGCTCATGAATTCATTTATATTGCTCGCTTGCGCGGGCGCAGGCGCATAAGTTATGGCCACCATCGGCGCTACGAACGTCGCACCGATCATGAACAGGCACGCCAGTTTGTTTTTGGAGCTATTGGACATTTTTATCCCCTTTATTTCAAAAGACGCGAGATTTAATCATAAAATTACGATCTTCGAAAGCGGCACGAAAGAAATTGTTTGGCAAAACTAAGCCGAATTCAAATGAGGGATGCAACACCGGGCGGCAAATAACAGATCGGGAAACGGGGACATCCCGGAGACAGCTGCGGCCGCCCGACACTCTCCCGCCGGGAGAAAGCCGGAGTGAGAGCGGCCGGGGCAAGGTGACTATTGCGCGGACCGCGCCAACCCTACTGGGAAACATGGGCCCCAAAACGGTAGAATCGGAGGCATTATGCCCCCCAGCGATATCGGCAGCATCGGAATCGAATTAAAGCGGGACGAGATTGAGCGGTTCTGCCAACGGTTCGGCGTAGAACAATTAGCATTATTCGGCTCGGTGCTCCGGGACGATTTTGGCCCTGACAGCGACGTTGACGTGCTGCTGAAATTCAAGCCCGGGCATGCTTTCACGTTCGAAAACACGCCGGACATCGACGACGAGCTTCGCCGTATTTTTGGGCGGCCGGTGGATGTAATCGAGTTGGCCCAGGTGCGCAATCCCATCCGCCGGCGGGCGATCATGCACGGCCACCGGGTGATTTATGGCGGATCGTGAATCGGGCCGCACGCGCGATGCGGCGCTGCTGCTCGACATGCTGATGGCGGCACGGGCGGTCGTGGCTTTCGTTGCAGGGCGGTCCTCGATTGAATACACCCAGGACCTGATGCTACGCTCAGCCGTGGAGCGGCAGATCGAGATTATCGGGGAGGCAGCGCGTGCCGTGTCAGCGACGTGCAAAGCGGCCCATCCCGAAATCGCGTGGCGAGCGATCATGGCGCAGCGCCATCGATTAGCTCACGAATACGGCGCGATCAATGACGAAATCATCTGGCGCGTAGCCATGATTCATATTCCAGAGTTGATTGCCCGTCTTGTGACACTCATTCCGCGAGTTGACCACGATTAACGTCGAGCCGCAGGCGGCGAACCAGGTACCAAAAAAGGACGTCATGCAACTAATTTTTCGTCTCGTTATCGCCACGTTGGCTCTCTATGTGCCTGCGACGGAAGCCGCTGGCGAGCGCCGGGAAGTAGAACTCAGTATCAAATGTGACCGCGAACAGCCTTGCGGCTGGCCGGTTATTGTTGATTTGACGTTGAAAAATGTCGATACGGCTCCGATCACATGGTGGGATGGCGGGCCCGGCGAATACCCGGGGGCAGATAATTTCATCGTTGAGATCTATTGTGATGGGGAGGGGCCGTGGCGCACCGTCGAAGCGGGCAACGGTCAAAATGTCGAAGGTTCCGGTGTCGATGGAAAATTGAAGCCGGGCGATTCGATTGTGGTTCCGTTGGCGATACCGGTAGGAAGTGCCCACGGGGTTTGCATTCGGATTTCGCCGCGTAGCTGGCATGTTGCCAAACCCGCTGAGATATCCGCGGAGCTGAGTGCGGAGCGCCGATTTCTGGATACCCGTCAAGCTCGCGCGATCGGGGGGGCCATGGCTGGTTCTTCCCCATTTTGGCAATGGATCGCTAGCCGCTATCCGGACGCCGTGGTTTTGGATGTAATGATGAAACTGGTCATGGTTGACAATCCAATTCTGGCCGCCCGCGCAGCCAGAGTCTTGGAAGTTCAAATGAAACTGCCTGACGCCAGTGGCGAAGATTTTGCCCGGCTGGTAGAGCGTTGGTTGCCTCAGAAGCCAGAGCCGGACGGCGGGCTGAGAGAAAGTGTTACCAGCGCTGCCCTTAAGACGCAAAGCGAAGCTGCGCGTGCCGCCGTCTTGCGCGTCATGAACGAAACCCGCGACAAAAAAGTGCGCTGGATCGCTATGAATGCCATCCGGGTCTCGTCCGGAGACATCGCATGGTTCACCCGCGCCCGGTCTGCCATCATCACGCTGAAGCAAGCCCAACCTGATGACGTCGAATTGTCACGCGAGGCAGATTTGGCCATCGAATGGCTAACGGCCGGTATTCAAAATGACGGGATCGGCAAGATGGCGCGTTAAGCCGCGGCACCGCTTACTCTGTGCGCGGCTCCTTTAATGATGATCGTCCGCGTGCGCTGATTCATTCGGCCCCGGTAGACGTTTGTCATCGGCCATTACTTCCGCAACGTACCCCTTGATGCGTTCGTCGCTCAGCAGTTGGCTCATCAGTACGCGGCGGTAGCCGGTGCTGCGCATTTGTTCCTTCAGGGCATCGGTGCGCTCCTGCTTGAGCTTCTCATTCTGGCTGTAGAGCGCTTCCTCCAGCGCTTCGTTTTCCAGCAGAAGCGCGTACATCGCATCGGATTTCTTGTTGCCGCTGGAGAACAGCCCGCCTAGCCCGGCGGCCTTCTTGCGGTAATCCTCCGTCTTGGCGGTGGATGTTTTCAGTTGCTCAGAGAGTTTTTCGTTCTCCAGCCGCAGCGCCGCCAGCTCGTTTTCATAAAGGGTTTTGAAACCTTTCTGGGCGGTGAAGAGTTCCTGCTCCTTATTAGATATCACGCGTGAGGCGGCCAGCGTCCCCAGCGCACGGCCAACGCGGTATCCCAGGTAGAGAATCAAAACGGCGGCAGCAATATAAATGCCGCGCTCGACCATGATGTTTTCAAAATGTGGCATCGCGGGATTGTAGCGTCCGCGGCGCAGGCCGGGGAGGGGGCGAATCTCTGCCAATCTCCTCATTCAGCGTGCGGCGGTGCGGTCGATGCCGACCTGAAAAGCCCCTGCGGCAGTGAAATGCAACGGTGATCGCGATACACTCACCCGTCCCATGGCCAAGACCGCAACGGAACTCAATAAGGTCATCTATTCGATGACCGGCGTGAGCAAGTCTTTTGAGCGCAAAATCGTGCTCAAGGACATCTACCTCTCCTATTTTTACGGTGCCAAGATCGGCGTGCTCGGGCTCAACGGCTCGGGCAAAAGTTCGCTCCTGCGCATCCTCGCGGGCGTGGACAAAAACTACCAGGGTGAGATCTCCCTGTCGGCCGGTTACACCACCGGCTTTCTGGAGCAGGAGCCGCAACTCGATGAAACCAAGACGGTGCGGCAGGTGGTGGAGGAAGGTGCAAGTAAAACCCTTGCGTTGCTCAAGGAATTTGAAACCATCAGCGAAAAATTCGCTGAGCCGATGGAAGATGATGAGATGAACCGGCTGCTGGAGCGGCAGGGGCGGGTGCAGGAGCAGATTGATTTGCTGGGGGCATGGGATCTGGATTCACAGCTCGAGCGCGCGATGGATGCATTGCGCTGCCCGCCGGGCGATTCACCCACCCAACCGCTTTCAGGGGGTGAGCGGCGGCGCGTGGCCCTGTGCCGCCTGCTGCTGCAGAAGCCCGATGTGCTTATTCTTGATGAACCCACCAACCATCTGGATGCTGAATCGGTTGCGTGGCTGGAGCAGCATCTGAGCCGTTATGAAGGAACGGTCATTGCCGTCACCCACGACCGTTATTTTTTGGACAATGTTGCCGGTTGGATTCTGGAGCTGGACCGCGGCGAGGGGATCCCGTGGAAGGGGAATTATTCATCCTGGCTGGATCAGAAACGTGCCCGGCTGGCGATTGAAGAAAAGACTGAAAGCGCGCGGCAGCGGGCCCTGGCGCGCGAGCTGGAATGGGTGCGCGCTTCGCCGAGGGCCCGCCAGGCCAAGAGCAAAGCGCGACTGGCCGCGTATGAAAAAATGCTGGCCCAGGATTCGGAGAAACAGGCGCGCGATATCGAAATTTTCATCCCCCCCGGCCCACGCCTCGGGCAGCGCGTCATCGAAGCTAAAAAGCTCACCAAGGGTTTTGGCGACCGCCTCCTCTTTTCCAACCTCGATTTTTCGCTGCCCCCCGGTGGCATCGTCGGCGTCATCGGGCCTAACGGCGCGGGCAAGACCACCCTCTTTCGGCTCATCACCGGCGAAGAAAAGCCTGATTCCGGTAGCATCGTCCTGGGGGAAAGCGTCAAGCTCACTTACGTTGAGCAATCCCGCCAAAGCCTCATGCCTGAGGACACCATCTGGCAGGCAATTTCCGATGGGCAGGAGGTGCTCAAGCTCGGGCCTATGAACGTTAACAGCCGGGCCTATGTTTCACGCTTCGGGTTTAGCGGCACGGATCAACAGAAAAAAGTAGGTACGCTATCCGGCGGTGAACGCAATCGCGTGCTGCTGGCGCGCATGCTCAAGCTGGGCGCTAACGTGCTGCTGCTGGACGAACCGACCAACGATCTGGATGTGAATATCATCCGCGCATTGGAAAGCGCGCTGGAAGATTTCGCCGGATGCGCCGTGATTATCAGCCATGATCGCTGGTTTCTGGATCGCATAGCGACGCACATCCTGGCGTTTGAAGGAGACAGCAACGTGGTGTTTCATGATGGGAATTATACATCCTATGAAGCAGACCGAAAAGCACGCCTGGGGATGGATGCCGATCAGCCACACCGGGTTAAGTACCGACGATTAACAAAATAGGTTCACACAACGTTTATTAGGAAGAGGTTCGATATCCATATGTCTAATGAAGCGCCCCAACGCATGGAATTTAAGACCGAGCTTAAGCAACTGCTCGATCTGATTGTGCATTCGCTCTACACGCGCAAGGAGATTTTCCTGCGCGAGCTGATTTCCAACGCCGCCGATGCGATTGACAAGGTGCGCTTTGAAGCCCTCACGCAGCACGATCTGCTGCAGGGCGACAGCGCCTTCAAAATCAAGATTATCCCCGATGAAAAGGCCGGCACGCTCACCATCAGCGATAACGGAATCGGCATGTCGCAGGAAGCGGCCGTGGAGAACCTGGGTACGATCGCCAAATCCGGTACACGCGCTTTCCTGGAGACACTCAAGGAAGCCAACGTGCAGCAGCGCCCGGAATTAATCGGGCAGTTTGGTGTCGGGTTTTACGCGTCATTCATGGCGGCGGACAAGGTGACCGTCATTTCCCGACCCGCCGGTAGCACGGGGTCGGGGGTCAAATGGGAATCCGATGGCCAGGGGCAATACACGGTGGAGGCCATCGAAAAACCATCGCGCGGCACTGATGTGATCCTGCAATTGCGCGAAGATGCCAGGGAATTTTTGTCCCCCTGGACGCTGCGCGAAATCGTCAAGCGCTATTCGGATTTCATCGATCATCCGATCGTGATGGACAGTGGAAAAGAGCAGGACGGCAAAAAAGAAGTCACAGAGGAAACGCTTAATTCACGGCAGGCGATCTGGCTAAGGCCCCGGCATGAGATCACGCCCGAGCAGTACACCGAGTTTTACCAGCAGCTTTCGCGCGACAGCGAGCCACCGCTGAAGACCATTCACCTGGCCGCCGAAGGGGCGACGGAGTTCCGCGCGCTGCTTTTCGTACCGCAGCAGCGGGGCATGGAATGGATGATGGGGCCGGAGAAAAAATCGAATGTCGATCTGTATGTAAGGCGGGTTTTGATCGCGCACAATTGCGAGGAACTTATCCCGTCGTACCTGCGATTTATTCGTGGCGTGGTCGATAGCGCCGATCTGCCATTGAATGTTTCACGCGAAACGCTTCAGCACAATCCGTTGTTAGTGAAGATCAAATCCAACGTGGTCAATCGCGTGCTCAAGGGCCTGGAGGAAATGAAAAATGAAGAGTACGACAATTACTCAAAATTCTTTGCAGAATTTCGCGAGGTCTTAAAAGAAGGGGTGGGCCAGGACTATGAAAATCGCGAGCGAATCGCCAATTTGCTCTTGTTTGAATCAACCAAAACAGAAGCTGGGGACGAGGCTACAAAGTTCACCACCTTGGCTAAATATGTGGAGGCGATGCCCAGCACCCAAAAGGAGATTTATTATCTCATCGGTGAGAGCCGGCAGTTGATCGAGCATTCGCCTTACCTGGAAGGCCCCCGGGCCGCGGGGCACGAGGTGCTGCTGCTGACCGATCCGATTGATGAATATGTGGTCTCTTCATTAGGACGCTATGGCGAAAAAGTATTGAAGGCCGTGGATCGAGGAAAGCTCACGGATGAAGCCGCGCCCGAGGCGGCGACGGTGAAAAAATTCCAGCCGCTGCTGGAGCGCTTGAAGACCCAGATCGGTGCGGTGAAAGATGTTCGCCTGTCGGCCCGGCTCAAGGAAAGTGCGGCTTGCCTGGTGGCCGAGGAAGGGGCCATGAGCGCGCACATGGAGCGTTTGATGCAGCGCATGGGGCGTGGCTCCGAAGCGCCGCCCAGCCAGAGGATTCTGGAGCTAAACCCTGCGCACCCGGTGGTCGAGGCCCTGCTGGCAATGGCCGAAACAAAGGCCGACGACTCGCGCATCACGGAAATCGGCCGGCTGCTGTATGACCAGGCCGTGGTCGCCGAGGGAAACAAAATTACCGATCCATCAGCGTTTGCCGAGCGGTTGAATTCGCTGATGCTGATGGCTGTGAAGTAGATGGCCAGGCACTACTTCATGTTGCTCAAGGAGTCTCACATGCGAAGTGGAATTTTGATCGGTACCTTGTGCCTGCTGCTGGGTCCGATCGGCTTGCGCGCGGCCCCGCTGATGGTTTGTGGTGGGGACGAGGTGTACTTGATCGACACCGACACCGCCGCTAGCGGGAAGGTGGAAAAGCTCTGGAAATGGCACGCCAAGGGGCACGATGAGTTGCCTGCGGATCTGCGCGCTTCGTTTACCGAAACGGATGAATGCAAACCAGTGAACGATGGCAGGCAGGTATTGATCTGCGCGTACGATGGTGCTTGCGCCTTGGTGGATCGTGATAGCGGGCGAGTGCTCTGGTATGCGCATGTGCCGAATGCACACTCCGCCGAGTTGTTGCCGAATGATCGCCTGGTGGCTGCCAGTTCGCGTAGAAAAGACGGGGATCGTCTGCTGGTGTACAATCTCAGCAAGCCAGATAAGCCGCTGTTTGCCGTTTCGCTGCCGCGCGCCCACGGGGTGCTATGGGATGACAAACGTCAAAAGCTTTGGGCGGTGGGGGATGATGAGCTGCGCTGCTACGAATTAAAAGATTGGGAGTCTGACAAGCCATCTCTGAAGTTGTCGGTCAGCAGCAAGATCCCTGATAAAGATGGGCACGATCTGCAGTCCGCTGCCCAGGGGG
>JBBSFP010000100.1:0-8106 GCA_038238625.1 Tepidisphaerales bacterium | reverse complement strand
GCACCGTAACAAACGATCCCGCCTTCCCCGACTGCGTCGCTGCGGAGCGGATAGGTCAACTCCAGATCGAACTTGGGACGGCCCACTTTGTCATAGACAAAAAATTTGGCGGCCGTCGGATAGACCACGAAGTCTTTAAGGATCACTGGCGGGCGCACGTTCCTGATATCGCCCGGCAAATGCGACGCCGTCCGCAACGTCCCGCTGCTTCGATCAATGATGTACGAAAAACCCTTGCGAGTGTAAATTACCACCGAATCGCCACGCAGGAACAAATCGATCACCTGATCGTCTTTGAGCTGCAGATCTTCGGTCCATTGCCTGGCAAAAGTAGCGGCCGGCAGCGCTTCGGCCGACTCGACGAATTTAGACTCGTGCTGCTGTGCGCATCCCGCGGCGAATCCCAGTGCCAACAGAGCGATGGCGCTCCATGGCGCAATGAATCTGGGGATGCGGCCCAGGGGATAAACGGATATGGATTGACCAGCGGGATATTGATTCAAGGGTGTCAAGAGGCGCTCCTGAGGCTGAGGACAGCTCGTCGATGGTGGCCGGAAGGATAGCATTGCGCGACCTTTATCGTCAATCTTTCCCTGCACGGCGACAGCCTGGAATTGTGCTCAATCGAGTTCTCCTGAAATAATAGTGTTCACCACGGCGTTATTACTTAAGTGCCTCGAAGAACAAAACTTTTTTCGGAGAACTCAATGAATCGTATTGCAATGGGCCGTCGCCGCAGCTTATTAGCCGCGTGCATGGCTGCGGCGTTTCTCACCCCCGTCTCGGTGCTGCGCGCCGATGACAGGGCAACCGCGCCCCCCGACAAGCAGGCCAATGGTGTCCACCATGGCCCCACTAAGCCCGGCGAAGGAGAACACCAGGCACCTAATCCGCAGACCCTGGTCGATCAAATCCAGCAATTTGCGATTCAGACCAACCTGACCGATGAGCAGAAGGGCAAGGTCGAGGCGATTCACACCGACGCGACTGGCAAAATTAAGGCAATCACGGCCAAGGGCCCGTCGCGTGAAGTCTATCAGATCATTCGCGCCGACTGCGAGCAAACCGGCGCAGTGCTGAACGACGACCAGCGCAAATCATTTGAGGAAAAAGTGCAGGCGGCCATGCCAGGCAGTGGTGGTGGCGGTGGTGGAGCCGGAGGCGGCGGCGCGGGTGGAGGCCCAATTGCGCGTCTTCAAGAAGGGCTCGCCAAGCTTAACTTGACCGATGACCAAAAGGCAAAGGTCAAAGAGCTGGTCGAAGCCACGCGCGCCAAGGCGCAGGAACTGCGGAAGGACGATGGGAACCAGGGTCCGCCGTCCCCAGAGATGCGTGAGAAAATGAGGCCGGTAATCGAAGAGTTCCACGCGAAACTCAAAGAAATTTTAACTCCGGAGCAGATGAATCAGCTCAAGGAACAGTCCGGTGGCCCCGGGGGTGCGGGTGGTCCCGGTGGGCATGGGCCCGGGGAACACCATCGCCCCGGTGGCGGGAATGCGGGTGGCAATGACGGTGGCAAGAGCGATCCCGCACCGCCCCCGCCGCCGCAAAACTAGCACCACCCCACATTCGATCTGAAAAAATGGAACCTCGCACATGCGTGCGGGGTTTCTTTTTTCTCCGCGCATTGCTCTGGTACCCGGAATTGGTCGATAATTTCCCCATCGTGTTCGTCGCCCGTGACCTTACCTCCGATCCTCTGGACATCCTGTGGCACTGCGCGCTCGGATACATGCCCGATTTTTTGAATGGCAAAAATGGCCGCGCGGGGTGGGTGCGTTGGTCGCATCGGGGCGTGCAATTGCTGGACAATTTCCACATCTCCCCCAATCAAAAACGCTATGTGTTGAGCTCAAAATTTGAGCTGCGTTTCGACCGGCGATTTGAAGAAGTGGTGCACGAATGTGCTGCCAATACACGCCGCAATCCAAACCAATACTCAGCCGATACCTGGCTTACACCTGAACTCATCCGCGGGTTGATTAAGCTTCATCGCATGGGTTACGCGCACAGCTACGAGTCCTGGAGTGAAGGCCGACTCGTCGGAGGAACGTTTGGAATCCAACTGGGTGGATATGTTTCAATGATGTCGCTTTTCCATCGCGTCTCTAATGCGAGCAAGGCCGCCACCGGCCAGGCGATGATGCACTTAAACCAGCGTGGCTTCAAAATGGTGGATGTGGGAATGGTGCCTAAACACCACGTGGATTTTGGTGCCGAATGGATGCCACGCTGGCGATTTGAATTGCTGCTGCGTGACTCGTTGAGTCAGCCCCTTTCCACCCTTAACGATCATTATACCCCGCCGGTGCCCTGGCCCATTCGATGCGGAATGCCGGTGGTGCGTACGCTGCGCGCATTACAACGGCGGCTAGGAACACACGCAGCATGAGGCGCGAAACCCACATCCTGTTTTTCCGATCGCTGGATCAACCGATCGTAGACGATCCACCGCTATTGGCTGGTGCGCACGGCGTGTGGATCACCGATACCGCTGATCCCCACTTTCTGGCCCTGGCGGATTTTTATGATCGCAATGGTTTTGGTAAACAATGGGTGGCCGACATGCTCCAGCAACGTGCCGCCGCCATTGCCGCCCTCATTCCGTCACCGGCCGATCCCACGAAGCACATTGTATGCGGAGCCGGCTGGAGCACCGCAGAAAATTTCTACATCTCCGAGATTCGCCACACGTTTTATCCATCGGGTCATGAGTATACGTTCGGCGATCATGTTGACCCGCAATACCGCGGGCATCGTCTGCAGCGGTGGTTGCTCGACCAGCGTGTTAAGCGAGCTCGCGATCTGGGTCGTGGCATTATCTGGGGGGTAGTCAACGAGGAGAATCAGCCCAGTCTAAAGAGTTGCATCGCACAGGATTTCAAGCCGGTTTGGCAAATCAAAACCTGGGTTTTGCGCTGGCTGCTTATCGATCAGATTCAGCGATTATCGGACCTTCCCGACGGCAAGCAGCGGCTATCTCAAGAGGGTGCCCGAATTTCGCCAACACTTTACCTTCGACGGCGGTATATTTAATCATGTCTGGATTCGGCACGGACCGTGGGCTCCGACTAACTGGCCTGGGTGGCAGGCGAAGCTGATCTTCATAAGGTCTTATCGGGGGAAGGAATTTCATGGCAGCCACGCTCGTTGACATCGCCAAGGAGACCCATACCAGCGTGAGCACGGTAAGCCGTGTGTTATCCGGTGGGGTCGTTGCCAACCGGATTTCCAAGGAAACACGCGACCGAATTCAGGAGGCGGCGCAGCGGCTGGGGTATCGCCCCAACCTGATCGCGCGCACCCTGCGCACCCGCCGTTCCAATACCGTCGCCCTGCTGGTCAGCGATATCGCCAACCCGTTTTTTGCGCAGATCGGCAGCCTGATCGAGCAGGCCCTGCATCGCCATGGGTATTCGCTGATGTTGTGCAATAGTTCCGAAGATCCTCAGCGCGAGGTGGAACATCTTACGCTGCTGAATCAGCGCGGAATTGATGGCTTGATCCTGGTGCCGGTCACCCGCAGCCGCGAACACATTGCCGCCCATTTAAATCCCGATTTGCCGCTGGTGATTTTGGATCGCCCGGTCCCAGGTGCATCGCATACGGTGGCAACCGATCAGGAACTGGCTGGCAAAATGCTTTGTGACGCGGTTGCCGCCGAGGGGATCGAGCAGGTAGCGATGGTCAGCGGGCTGGCCCATGTGGCCACGCATCGCCGCCGCTGCGAGCTGGTCGCCGAGCGTTTTGACCTTATTGCCCGCTATGAAGGTCCTGCTACCCGCGGCACTGGACGTTTAGCGCTCGAGTCCTTTGTTGCATGCCGCCCGCAGGCGATCATGTGCTCCAATAGCGCCCTCGCCATCGGTCTGCTCGAAGCGCTTGCCGACCGCAACATCGAATTTCCCGGGGACGATTTTCAACCGATCATCGGTGTGTTTGATGAGCTACCCATGGTTGATCTGCTCCCGGTGCCGATCCTTTGCTCGACGCAGGATACCGGCGCGCTCGCCGACTCGTGCGTGGCCCAGCTTCTGCCTCAACTCACCGGCGATCACACCCCGCGCGAAGCTATCATTTTGTCCCCGCGAATCCTTGCCAACCGCGCCTTCCGCGCATGGCAACGTCGCGGCGAGGCCGTGGCCAACTAACCACCGCAGCGAACTCACATTCTTTCAATCAAAACAGATCATCTTGAGCCGGCTTTTCGCTTGCGATGTAGTTGAAACTAACTGGCGGGACCAACACCAGCGAAGGTTCCACGGGTTGAGCCTTCTCTGATGCGCGCTTCGACGCCGCAGCCACGGTCAACGCGCCGTCCAGATTTAATTGCTCGTACGTCAGGCCGCTGACGGTGTCATGAATAGGCGTGCCCGTGCGTTTTAAAATTCCCATGATTTGTCTGGGCGTAATCGCGGGATTGATCTGCTTCAGCAACGCTGCCGCGCCAGCGACCTGCGGTGCTGCCCAGCTGGTGCCCTGCCCAGGCATTTCAGTGTGCATCCCTGCCTGATTCCACGCCACCATCACATTGTTACCCGGTGGCACCAGATCCAGATTCGGCCCACGCTGCGTGAAAGAGCTGATCGTTCCATCGGCGTCCGTGGAACCGACCATATAGATTCCATCATAATGGCCCGCCACTTGGGTCGGCCCTGAATTGCCTGACGGTTCAGAAATGAATACCCCTTGGCTGTTAAGCGTCTGAATGAGCCCGCTCGTATGCCCGGCGGGGCTCAACAGTTCGACGGCAACGATATTATAGGTGGAACGATTGGCGATGATCCATTTCAGTGCATCAGCGACATGACCCGGAAAGGCCCGCAATCCGACAATATGCGCCGCCGGTGCGATCCCCTGGAAATATCGACCCCCGTTGGTGTACCCCAATCCCGCTGCGATCGCAGCGGTGGCGGTCCCATGCCAATTTTGATCCGGTGGAGATGGGTCGGGGCTTTTCTCGACAAAGTTCCAGCCCGCGACCACTTTGCTCCGCCTCGACCCAAACGTCCCACCCAGCAGCGGATGCGTGTAGTCGACCCCGGAATCAATCACGGCGATTGATTCGTGGGATCCATCGATTTTTGGAAAATGAATGGCCGCTAAATTCTGTGAAACCTGCTGCCCCTGGACGCCCCAGGTCACGGACAGATAACTACGGCTTTCCAGTGGCTCAAAAAAAGTGGGCTGCATTTTATCCAGTGCCTATTGAAAACGGTTACGCAAAACTCATGCAAAACGATCGAGCAAGATGAGCATAGCCAAAGGGCGGGCGGTGGCAAATTGACCGTATCAAACACTAAACACGTCGATCTGCCGAAGCATTTGCCATCCCCCCGCCCCTCGATTAGGCTCAGCGCGGGCGAATTACCGAACATTTCAGACACTTTCGCAGGAGGCGATATGAGCTTTGAAGCGGCTGTCAATGCCAAGGCTGTGCAGATCGGGAAACTGTCGGTGGAAATTACTACCTCCGCCGGGAGCGGGCATCCCTCCACCGCGCTCTCCCTGGCGCATTTGGTGACGGTGCTCATGTACCACCAGATGCGCTGGGACCCGGCAAATCCATGGAATGCTGCAGCCGATCGCCTGGTGCTTTCCGAAGGGCACGCGGTGCCGATCATTTACGCGGCATTGGCGGACCTGGGCGCTGCTATCGGGAAGACGCTCAAGGAGGCGCGGCCCATGACCAAGGCGGACGCCATGAGCCTGCGCGCCATCGACAGCCCGGTGGATGGGCATCCGCACCCGCAGCTTGGCATTCACTTTTTCGATGCCGCCACGGGATCGCTGGGGCAGGGCCTGAGCGTCGCCGCGGGATTGGGCGCGGCTGCCCGAGCCGACAACCTGGACCGCAATATCTATTGCATCATCGGCGATGGTGAATCGCGCGAAGGACAAATCTGGGAAGCACTCGATTTTATCGTCGATCACCAGCTCACCAACGTTGTCCCCATCTTCAATGCCAACGAATTGGCGCAAAGCGATTGGGTTAGTGCGCAGCAGAGCCATGAAACACTGAGCAAAAAGCTCGAAGCCTATGGGTTTGTGGTGGCCGATATTGACGGTCACAGCCCGATGCAGATTCAGCGCGCATTGAACGAATTGAAAGTGGTGCAAAACGGCATGAAGCCGCTGGCGATTGTGGCGCGCACCATCAAGGGATGGGGCGCGGCATCAGAGCAAGGGATGGGCCACCACGGCACGCCCGTCAAAAAGGACAAGGTTTCGACCGTACTGGCGGAGCTTGATGAAACCGCCAAGGGGCTGAGCGCCAGCGCCGGTGACGAAAAGACGCTCAAGCCCGCAGTAATCACGGTGAAAGCAGATCGCCCGGCTACGACCGCCGCCAAACCAATCAAGGCTGCGTCCTTTGCCGAGGGATTGGCGATGGTGGGAATGGACAAAGATCTAGAGGCAAAAAAACCGCTGGCACCGCGCAAAGCCTACGGCGCTGCGCTGGTGGCGCTGGGGGCGGTTGATAAGCGCATCATCGGGTTGGATGCGGATGTGAAGAATTCCACCCATGCAGAGTGGTTTGCCAAAAAATTTCCCGCCCAGTTTTTAGAATGCCGCATCGCCGAGCAAAATATGGTGAGCGTGGCGGCGGGTGCGGCTGCCACGGGAAAGATTCCCTTCTGCTCTACCTTTGCGAAGTTTTTTGAGCGCGCCTATGACCAGATTTCGATGGCGATCGTCGGCGGTGCCAACATCAAACTCACGGGCAGCCACGCTGGGGTAACGCTCGCTGCCGATGGGCCCAGCCAGATGTCATTGCCGGATGCGGCGTTTTTCCGCAGCTTCGCTCATGTGACCAACTTCAATGGCCGCCCCGCCGTCAGCTACTTTTTTCCTGCCGATGCGGTCAGTTGCTACAAGATCACAGAGTTGATGGCCAACATCGACGGCTGCTGCTACCAGCGGACGCTGCGCGCCGAGCTGCCTCTCCTTTACAAGCAGGATGAGACGTTTGAAGTCGGCGGTTTCAAGGTGCTGCGCGAGGGAGCAGACGTGGTGCTGGTATCGGCGGGTTACATGGTCCACGATGCCTTGAAGATGGCTGATGAACTGGCCAAGAGTGGGAAAAAGGCTACGGTGATTGACGCCTATTCGATGCCGCTCAAGGCGGATGCGATCGTTCAGATGGCGGCCAAAGGTGGCAAAACCATCGTCACGATTGAGGACAATTTCACCGGCGGACTTGATGCCGAGATCGCTGTTGCCATCGCCCGGCTGAATGCCGGCGTGACACTTAAGAACCTCTACGTGCACAGCATCCCCAAGAGCGGCCGCGAGCCGGTGGATGTGCTCAACTATCTGGGACTGGGCATGAAGCAATTGATGGCTGCGGTGCAATAACGCCATGGCATTTCTGATTTTCCTTTGAATCTTCGGAGCACGGATGTCGCTGGAGATGTGTGTTTTGGCCAGCGGTTCGGGTGGGAATTGCACGGTGATTCGTGCGGGAGGTGAAGTCGCGCTGATTGACGCGGGTCTGGGCCCGCGCACGACTTCAAGGCGATTGAATGGCACCGGGGTAACGCTGAGTGATATCAGGGCCATCGTTCTGACGCACTTGGATTCCGATCATTTCAACCTGGGCTGGGTCAACACCGCCGAAGATCTGGGCCTGCGCATCTACGTGCACCGCAACCGCCTGGCCGATCTGCGCAACCTCTCGCCACGGGCCGCCGCTCTGTCGACTGTTTTCACCCATGATTGTTTCAGTCCGCTGGCTAGCGCGACGTTCACGCCCATCCCACTGGCGCATGATGACGCCGGCTCGCACGGTTTTACGATTGAGTGCAATGGCTCACGCGCGGGGTACGCGACCGATCTGGGATTTGTGCCTAATTGTCTGTTCGAGCATTTTGCGATGCTGGATGTGCTTGCGATCGAGAGCAATTATGACCCCCGCATGCAGGTTCTGAGTAACCGCCCCACATTTTTGAAGAAGCGCATCATGGGTGGACGGGGGCACCTTTCTAATGATCAGGCCCTATCTGCGATTCGGAGGATCCTTGACGGCTGCGAGCGCTCGCGGCGCCGATTGCCTGTGCATATCGTGTTGCTGCATCGAAGCCGCCAGTGCAATTGTCCGGCATT
>JBBSFP010000099.1:0-8112 GCA_038238625.1 Tepidisphaerales bacterium | reverse complement strand
CTGCACTTTCCCGGGTGCCGCTGGTGCCCCGACCGGCGGGGGCGAAGCAAGGGCGTTCAGCTAGAGGAGGAACTGGCTGCAGACGAAGCGGAATGAAACGTCGCTGGTGTCGCGCCCGGCTGGTTGGCGAAGTCAGTGCTTTCGGCCAGCAGAGGCACTGGTTCGAGCGTGTAGGGTCAGGCCACCGCCGGCGCAGCCGTCCTTGCATTCTCCTGCCTCCACCCTGCGGAAGGGCGTGGCCAAACGATTTCTGTTTGCTTTTGTTGACTTTTCGCGTATTTTTCAATGGTTCAAATCAGGTTCGGATTTTAGGTTCTCGGTCTGGTTTTCGGGGATCGAGAAGTTCAATATGTTGCGAATCAGCCGTTGTCTATACGCTGCCATGGCGGTGTTTAGTATTTGCTCTGCCTTGCCCGCCTGGGCTGGTAGCGTTTTTACGGGCATGCAGGATGTTTGGTCGGATACCCCTTCGGGTGCGGTGTCGGCGCCGGGGGCCATGCGCACCGTTTCGAGGGCACGTTCGCCCCAGGAGATGATCTCAGCCGTTTCGGTATTCCACGACCCACATGGCCGCACGAGCTTGGGCATGGCACCCGGCGCATCATCAGCGGGCCGTTTTTTTATGGGTATCCTCGGCGCATTTCATGGCACCGAGTTCCAGCCCTATGCCGGGCGTGCTGCCGATGGGTCGGACCCGTTTCTCCACGCGAAATGGATCGCCCCGCTGGGTTTGGCCACCCCGATCGTGCGGCCGATGTTAAACAACTCCCATTCCAACCCGCGGCTTAAGGTTGACGAGAAACCTCTTGGCTGGCTGATCTTCGACGGCCAATGCAATATGCAGTTTCTGGTGGGCCAGGCCGGTTTGTTTCAGTGTGGGCCGGTCTCCGGTTGCAGGATTTTTAATCTGCTCGATTGGGCCTCGCGCACCTGCGGGCTGGGCACGACGGCATCGTTTCATGGCGAAGGTTCAGACGCCCACCGGATTGCCGAGTTGTGCGAAAATGGGCGCGAATTTTTGGGCGGGCATCGGTTGGGCAGCCGCCCGGATGATGTCGCCGGATTGAAACTTTGGAGCACCATCAGTGCCCGCTCGGGGGGCGGCTCGTATTTGTACTTCGCCCTTTTTGAATTGTCTGATACCGGCTCGGGTTTGGGATCGGCACCCGGCTCGATCCCCTCGCCTGCCCCGCTGGTCATGCTGTGCTTTCTGAGCGTGGGCTTCTGCGGCCTGGCCCTGCTTCGCCGCCGGTTTGCCTGCATCTGAGCCTTGGTACCCATTACTGCCGAGGGATTTCAGCCATTGGGGGCACGGCTGCACTGGCACGATGAAATCACTGGGTCGATTCTCGTCCGGCGCGCTGGTATTGGGGGGGGGCGCTGAGCATTACGAGCTGGCTCCAGCCGCGCATGGTCAGCACGGCCAGCCCGGCGATCGGGAGCAACATCAACACCGCCAGGCTCATTAACCCGCTCACATAGCCGCCTACAAAGGCGGCATCATAGACGATGAGCCAAAGCAGCCCGGTGAGCATCAGCCGTTCGCCTGCGGTGCGGCGGTTAGGTGTGAGGCGGAGAATCATCCAGGCGATGATGCAAAACCAAAGCACCGCCAGCACCGGCCAGACCAGGCCCGCGTGGATTGACAGGGCATGGGCCACGCCATGCCAGAACCCCAGCTTCGGATCGAAGCGATACCAGGCGATAAATGAAACCACGCTGATGTTAAAGAGCGACAGCCCCGCCAGCGCGTTCCAGAGGTGCGACGGCCGCAGCGTGGGGCGTTTATCTTCGAGTATGTAAGCGATGGTGGAAAGAATCGTCACATGATCAAACAGCAGCAGCGGATGCCACACCACGGGAATCGTGGGAGCCGCAAAAACGGCGTTGGCAAAGCGAATTAATCCCAGCGTGATGAGCCCAAGCCAAACCAGGTATTTACCGGCCAGGTCATAGAAACTGATCAGGCCCACCGTCACCACCAGCAGGATGAGGCTGGCCCACCGGGTGGCAGTCCACTGCGCGTAAACCGCACCGGCAACCAGGGCAACCAGCAGCAGCAGCCC
Source organism: Tepidisphaerales bacterium (assembly GCA_038238625.1). Lineage (GTDB taxonomy): Bacteria > Planctomycetota > Phycisphaerae > Tepidisphaerales > Tepidisphaeraceae > JBBSFP01. The sequence goes on along the minus strand of JBBSFP010000099.1, from coordinate 6,046 downwards.
GCAGATGACGTGGGCGGTGGGAAGCCGGATGCGTCCGCTGGGCAACGGCCGCTGCGGTGAAATCTGTTGATCGCGGCGGCAATCGACGATGTCGTTGAAGCTCATGCCAAAGCCATAAAGCCCGGTGGACATGAGGGCGACGGCGGCGATGGTCCACAGCGGCAACAGCAGCTTCCAGTCGGCTGGTTGATGGGCGGCCAGCAGGCTGTGGGATTCAGCCTGGGTGCGCAAAAGCAGCTCGCAAAAGCTGTCGGCAATGGCGGTGAAGACCAACGCCATGCGCGTCAACTGCAGCCAGGGAAGGACGCGCTGCGACAATCGCTGTGAGATCACCGTCATAAAGGAAAGGTATGAAGCGGGCGGGCAAAAGGAAAGGCTTGTGGCTTCCGGGGCTGTACGGGCTGTTGTTGTCGGGCCGTTGTTGCAATGATGTTGGGTATGGGAATATCATCTTTCAATGAGCAGAGGTGAAGAATCGCCGGTGGCCGGCGCAGTCCCGCGAGCGGGGTTGCCGCGGGAAGTGCGCGGCGGGGTGCCGGGCAATGCGGGCGGGGGGCGTGGGGTATCGCAGGCGATCGAGCCGCAGGTTTGTCCGTTTTGCGGGACAATCAATCAAAATCCGTCGACGTCCTGCCGGCAGTGCACGCTGGAAGATACCACGTCCACGCGGCAGGCCACCCGGGCAAAACTGGGGCCGTGGTTTGTGCTGCAGACGCGCAACCCAGCCGCCCCGGGGATGAATTTCGCCACCCTGATGGCCCTGGTGAACAAGGGCCGGATCACTCCGCGCTCGATTGTGCGCGGGCCGACCACGCAGCAGATGTGGCGGTTTGGCAGCCAGGTAAAAGGCTTGAGCCGGTTGTTTGGCGTTTGCTGGCATTGCGGGGGGAGCGTGAGCAAGAGCGCGCATGTGTGCGTTGCCTGCAAGCGATTACAGGATGCGCCGCTGAACCCCGACGTGCTGCTGGAAGGCACCGATCCATCGGGCCCACGGGTGTCGCCAGCCCCCCCCCGGGGCAATGCTCCGACTCATGCAACTGCTCAGGGAACCGTTCATGCACCGACCCATTCATCAACGAGCGCGCCGGCCCCGCCGGGACCTGGGGTGGCCACTGCTGAAGCGAAATTGGCCGAACAATTTGCCATGCCCGCGATTCCCGCGCAGGCGGACAACGGGGAAGCGGAATTTGTAATCAACCTGAAGGATTTGCCCGCAGCGCAGGCTGCGGCGCAGGGCACTGTAGGCGCGGCGGAAAAACGCGTGCTGGTAAATAGGAGCGGCGCGGACGAGGCGCGGACGGAAACGCTGATGCCCGGTGCGGGGGTTTCCGGTGCGGGGGTTTCCGGTGCTCGGGGTTCTGGCGCGGGCTTCGCCCCATCGCACGAAGCGGTGGGAATCGTGGAAAATCCCGTAGCCGATGTGGCGGGGATGGACGATGCGTTTGATGCCCCCTACGGCGCGGGCCTGATTCAGCACAAAAGCCGCGTGGTTCCGAAAATATTTCTGGCACTCCTGCTGGCCATCGGCGCCTTTGCCGGGGTGCTCGCGTACGACAAGGGCATGCGTGACCACTACTGGTACCAGGCCCGCTCCATCTGGGCCCAATGGCAGGGGGACACAAACTTTGCCAGCGAACCTAAACCGGCGTTACCCACGTATCGCCCCAAGTTTGAAGTGCCGCACGATGTCCCGCTCAATGAACCGCATCTGCTGCGGCCGTCGCCCCCCGCGACGTTGCCCGAAGCGCATCAGTCGGCGTTTGTTCTGCGGCATGCCGATCCGCCGCCCGTGCCCGCCAGCGCGCCGGTGGCACCCGCGCCCCTGCCGGCGCGGGCGTCCTTGCCACCGATCACCTTCACCGCCCCGCTGCCGTCGGTGTGGCCGCAACCCAACGGATTACCATTCATTCCGCCGAAGGTGATCCCCCCCGCGCAGCCGACGACCGCTTCGAGCACTGCTTCTGAAGACGCCCTGAGGCAATACGCCTGGCGGCTTTGGAGCGATGGTGTTCATGCCCAAACCGACCGCCACTTTTCCGAGGCCCTGCGCAATTTTGAAGCCCTCAAAACATTACCGGAGCAAACGTGGCAACTGGGTCTGGACGAACGCATCCGCCAGGTGCATGCCGCGCTGGCAGCGGCCGGCAACGCCACGGCTCCCACCCAACTCCCGGCACCGCGCTGATGCAGCAGGGCGAAAATAGATCAGGCATTGATGGATCAACTGCCCGCTCGTTCTGGTCGACATAATCCTCATAGGCGTACCTGCAACCATCCCCATGTCCACCGCCAGTCGCAAACTGATCGACGCCGACGGTCTATTGACCGGGGCCGCCGGATTATCGGACGATCCGCGTGCGCTCCCGCTTGGGGAACCATCCGTCCCGCTGGATATGCCCTCGGTGCCCCCACTGCAAACGGCCCTGCCGTTGGATTACGATCCCGCCCCGCGGCCCGCCTCATCGGCTTTTAAAACCATCGCGCGTAACTTCGTGTCGCTGGGCGCTGCCGCCATTATCGGACGGCTGGTGGCCCTGATCTGCTCGATCTATCGCAACCGCATCATGGGCGCTGAAGCCGTAGGGCAAATCAGTTGGTCTACGGCCGCCGTCACTTATTTCCTGGTGCTCAATCCCGGCCTGGAAATCATTGCCAAGCGTGAAGTCGCGCGGCGGCCCGGCGATGGGACCCGCTTTGTCTCGACGCTCTTTATGGTGCAGATGGCGCTGGCGGTTATCACCTTCGCGCTGGTGCTGGGGTTTGCCGCACTGAAGCTGCGCGGGCCGGAGATCAGCATCCTGCTGGCGCTGCAGGCGATTCAGCTCGTTTTAGCGCCGATCAACCTGGGGTGGCTGCTGCAGGCACATGAGCGCATGGCCATCGTGGCACTGGTGGATGGATTGCTGCAGATCCTGACGATTCCCGCCCTGTTTCTGTTCATTCATAACCCGCACGACACCGCCATGTATGTGCTGCTGCCCTACCCGTTTCGCATCGCACTGGCGATCTTTACGTTCTGGTATGCCATGCATCATCGCCTGCTCGATTGGCGGACGCTGCGCCCCACGTTCGCGGGAGCGGGGTGGCTCATTCGCGAGGCCCTGCCCCTGGGGATTTCGCAGGTCGCCATCATGCTTTATTACAACTCCGCTACCATCCTGCTGGGGGTTTTCCTTGCACGGACGGCAGCAGATGAACAGGTGGGTTACTACACCACGGCATTTAGCCTGATGACGATGACGACCTTCTTCAGCAGCGCGCTGCTGACCAGCTTTTTCCCGACGCTGGCGCGGTGTGCGGGCAACAGCGATGAAGCCCGGGCCGTTGCCTACCGCACTTCATCGCAATTTCTGCGCATCCTGGCCTGGATTGGTTTCCCCTGCGCGGCCATCGGGTGGGTCATGGGTAAGCATGCCGTGCGCCTGCTGTATGGAACGAAATTTGAAGCCAGCGGGCCGTTGCTCGAATGGCTGAGCATTGATGTGGCACTGATCTTTTTTAATGTTGGCATCAGCCAACCCCTGACGGCGTGGGGAAAACAGAAATTAATCCTGGCCATCACCCTGACCGGAGCGGCGGTGAACGTCGCCTTTAATTGCGCCCTGATCCCCCGCTATGGTGCCTACGGAGCCGTGGTGGCCACCATCCTGGCAGAAGCGGTGGTCTTTGGTTGCTGCCTGCTGGCCCGCCGCGGCCATGTCCCCATTCCCTGGCTCAAACTTATCTACAAGCCCATGACCTGCTGCATCGCCGTGGCGAGTTTGCTCAAGCTGGTCCCCGACCGCTTCGATAAAACGCTGTGGCCCCTAACCTTAGCGGCAGCGTGCCTGACGCTCTTTGGATGTTTTGCCTTTTTAGAACGGCAAACCATGATGCCTTTGCTGCAGCGATTCCGAAATAGAAGGACGGCGGCGATTTAAGGCGCACTGGTCCGGGTGAGCATCAATTTGACAATGTGATCTCAAGAGGGTTTGCGTGATCAATTCGGTGGATTTCCTGATCGTTGGGACGGGCCTGACCGGCAGCGTGATCGCGCGCCGACTCGTCGACGCCGGGTTTGATGTGCTCATGGTCGATCGCCGGTCGCATCTGGGCGGGAATGTGCACGATCATACGCACGAAAGTGGCATCCGAATTCACACGTATGGGCCGCATTATTTTCGCACCAGCTCCGACCGTATTTGGGATTACGTCACCCGCTTTGCACCGTTCTTCAAATATGAAGCCAGCTTGAAGTCGCTGGTGGATGGGGAGATGGTGAATTGGCCGATCGCCGCCAGTTACATTAAGCGACTGGTGGGAGATCACTGGCAGCCGGAGTTTGTGGGCAAGCCGGCCAACTTTGCGGAGGCCGCGCTCTCCCTGATGCCGCGCGTGGTGTACGAAAAATTCATTAAAGAATACAACGAGAAACAATGGGGCGTTGCCACCGAAACGTTGGCGGCCCAGCTCTGCACGCGTTTCGATGTGCGGCTGGATGATGAACCGCGATTAAAGCCCGGCGCCAAATACCAGGGAATCCCCGAACCCGGATATGCCGAGTGGATGCGGCAGATGGTTCAAGGCATTCCGGTGATTCTCAATTGCAACTTTTTGCAGGTGCGCGAGCAGTTTCGGATCAAGCGATTGCTGGTTTTCACCGGTCCTATCGACGAGTTTTTCGGCTATGAACTGGGCCGGCTGGCCTACCGCGGGCAAAAACGCCAGCACACCTACATTGCCGACCAGGATCTGGTACAGCCCTGCGGGCAGGTGAACAACCCGATGCACAGTGGCGGGCCGCACATTCGCACGCTCGAATGGAAGCACATGATGCAGCCGGAATACGCGAAGCGGATTCGCGGCACGGTGCTGACCACCGAGGTGCCTTTTTCGCCGGACAATCCCAGCGATTTTGAGTATCCGTTTCCGGATGAGGTTAATGCCCAGCTTTTTGCCGGGTATCGACGCCGCGCAGAGGCGCTTGATAAAACGCTCATCTGTGGACGGCTGGGCGAGTATCGCTATTTTGACATGGATCAGGCCATCGGGCGGGCGATCATGCTCGCCGATCGCATTCTCATGGGGGCCAGCATTACGGAGCTTCGCTATGGTATCAACCGCGCTTAACGATCCGGCCCGTTCCATTGGGCTCAAGCGGTCGGTGGCGGCCGTGGTCGTCACGCGCAATCGCCTGCCACTTCTAAAAGAATGCATCCAGGCGCTGCTCGATCAAAGCCGGCCCCTCGATGAGATCATCGTCATCGATAACAGTTCTGATGATGGCACCGCCCAGTGGCTTACCGAACAGCAGGCCCAGCATCCCAAGATCACCCTCATTACCCAGGAAAACCTGGGCTCCAGCGGCGGGCAATACCGCGGCATCAAGGAGGCCTACCAAAAGGGGCACGAGTGGTTCTGGTGCATGGATGATGACACCATCCCACACGCCGATGCCCTCGAGCGCATGGCCGCCACCCCCTATTTCAATGATGAGTTCACCGGGTTTTTAGCCAGCAAAGTCGTGTGGATCGACGGCATGCCGCACCGCGGCAACACCGCCGACCCCGATTTCGCCTACGACTGGTACCACACCGTGCTGCAGGACAAATGCGTGCGGCTGACGCATTCCACGTTTGTCTCAATGCTCATCAGTCGCAACGCAGTCACCAAGGTCGGGCTTCCGCTCAAGGAATACTTCATCTGGATGGACGATGTGGAATACTCAACCCGCATTGCCCGGCATTTCAAGAATTATTGCGTGCTCGACAGCGTGGTGGTGCACAAGACCAAGAACAATTTCGGCTGGGAAATGCAGGCGGTGCGCCCGGAGGATCGGGTGAAATTTTTATATGGCCTGCGCAATAAAATTTCATTCATCCGCAGTTGGGACAAATCGGCAATCGTGCGCTTCATCCGCATCAGCGAAGTGCTGCTGGGCACCACCAAGATGGCCGTCACCGGGCGCGCCCCGGGCGCTTCGATCTGGTGGATGCTGCGCGGGCTTTTCTTCCGACCTAAAATTCAACGCCCGTAAATCAATTTAACCCCCCCCCCCCGGGCCCGG
>JBBSFP010000098.1:0-8221 GCA_038238625.1 Tepidisphaerales bacterium | reverse complement strand
GCTGGAATCATTGATGCGCTTCCCGCTGTTTTGCAGGATCGACAAAATTTGCGGATCGGTGAAATTAGGGTTCACCTGGTGGATCAGCGCCGCGGCCCCAACGATCTGCGGCGACGACCAACTGGTGCCATCGCTGTACCCATTAAACCACTGCCCATTGCCCGGGTTGTAATAGTTGACCATGACCCCCTGGCCGGGAGCAAGCACGTCAACGGCGGATCCGCGATTGCTGAATCCGGAAAGGTTGTCGTTGGAATCGACCGATCCCACCTGGTAGAGCACATGGTTCCACCAATCCCAGGTATTCGATCCGCCATTACCCGCCGGCGCGGAGAGATAGACGTTGCTGTTGTAAAGCGAATCGAGTTCCGAAGTGTAGCTGGTGGGATTGTCGCCACCCCAATCGATCATATTGACGGCAACGATATTGTACTTTGTGCGATTGGCGACGATCCAGTCGAGCGAAGCCTTGACGCCGGCACTGCTGTTTTCGCGGAAAGCAATGACCTTGGCCCCGGGCGCGACACCCTGGTAGCGCTGGCCGTCCACATAGTAGGGCAACCCGGCCGCTTCACCGGCGCTACCGGTGCCGTGGGCGTTGCTTGTGGTGAATGGGTCGCCGTCGTTATCGATAAAATCGTAGCCCGCTTCGACTTTGTTACCGCCCCCGAACGCTCCACCCAGGGAGGGGTTGGTGTACCCGACCCCGGTGTCGATGATGGCGATGGCTTCGCCGTTGCCGTTGATCGTGGGGAAGTTTTGGGTTTCCTGATCGAGTCCGATTTGCCTGGTTTGGACGCTCCAGGTTTCCGAAAGCATGCGCCTGCTTTCGAGACCCTCGATCACAAACGAGGTTGCTTCGTCGAGCGCGACAAGATTTTTTGGCGCTAATTTTTTCGATGAGTTTCCCGTGAGCGAGCGATGCAGTTTATTGCAGAAAGAAATAAGCATTTTCAACAGCCTTAAATGGGTGGGTGGACTGACGCTGGCCCCCGATATTTCAGGGAAAAGCGCGAAAAAAGCGGGCGGAAAAATGGACTGGAGCAGTCGACCCGATGACAGCAGGAGATTGGACGCAATCCATGCTCGCTGTTTTGAGGGTTCAGCTGATCCGAGCTCCGCCTGCTTCTGTAGTCCTCCCGCAGTAGTGGGAAGAAAAAAAGCGCGGTCCGGTTGGCGCGCCACGATGGCACGAAAAATAAGATTCAAAACGGTTCGTGGTTCTTCAGGGAGGCTGGACGCCTGCCCGCGGATTTGATCGGCTCTGAATAACGACGTTCAGATCAAAGGTTATTCAGCGCAAAGTGCGTTTCAGTGAAATATGCCCACTGGAGAGCATCATGCTCTGATTCACACTCGAAACCCTCAGCGTTGACAGACGCCTTGGCTTCATCGATCGCCATTACCACTCGGGAAGGGGGAATGACGATCAGATCAAATCGGAACCTTCAGGTTTTCTCGAAAACACTGGGGAACCAAGCCATCGGTTCTCAGTGCTGAAGAATAGATACCCCGGGGGAGAGAACAGGTCAACCGGTTTTTTAGGGATTCGGACAAAAATGCCTTCTCCATTGTGACGTGTATCGCCGCGGGCACTGCAACGGTTCAAATCCAAGCGTCAGATCGCAAAATTGCAAATAGCGCGCGCATCTTTTACCCTCACGGGCATGAGCATTCTGGTCTCCAAGAGCACCCGGGTTATCTGTCAGGGCATCACGGGCACCGCCGGTGCCTTTCATACCAGGGGATGCCTTGAATACGGCACGCAAATGGTCGGGGGCACCACGCCCGGAAAGGGTGGCCAAAAGGATGCTAACAAACTGCCCATTTTCGACTCCGTGGAACAGGCGGTTCGGCAGACGGGTGCGGATGCCACGATGATCTTCGTCCCCCCCCCTTTTGCCGCCGATGCCATTATGGAAGCCGCGGCCGCGGGCATTGCCGTGATCTGTGCGATCACCGAAGGCATTCCGGTGTTAGACATGGTGAAGGTCAAAGAGTTTCTTAAGAGTTATCCCGACACCGCGCTGATCGGCCCCAATTGCCCGGGTGTGATCACGCCTGGGGAATGCAAGATCGGGATCATGCCCGGTTACATTCATACCCCCGCGGCGGAGGCACGCAGCAAAAAGAAGGTCGGGATCATCTCGCGCAGCGGTACGCTTACCTATGAAGCGGTTTGGCAATGCTCCACCCGGGGTATCGGCCAGACCACTTGTGTGGGGATCGGGGGCGATCCAGTTAAAGGGCTTAACTTCATCGAATTGCTCGAGCGCTTCGGGCAGGATCCGCAGACCGATGGCATCATCGTTATCGGCGAGATCGGCGGCACCGATGAAGAAGCAGCCGCGGCCTATGTGAAGTCCAGCGTTAAAAAACCGGTGGTTGCCTTTATCGCCGGGCGCACGGCTCCCCCGGGCCGCCGCATGGGTCACGCCGGGGCCATTATCAGCGGGGGTGAAGGTTCCGCCGACACCAAGATCGCCGCCTTGCAGGCAGCAGGCATCACGGTCGCACAGAGCCCGGCGCTCATCGGGGAAACCATGGCAAGGGTTTTGGGGATGTGACAGTGTTGCCACGGATTTGCCACGGCGGCGACGCAATTCAGCACCTGCGAATCAGGGTATGCGGTTGATTTTATTTGAGGCAAGCGCGCCCACTATCGCCAGTCCCGCATAAATCGTGCCCAGCGCGCTCCACAAAAACCAGGGATGTTTCGGTCGATCCGTCATATCCCGCGGATCAGAATATCCGCTGGCCACACGGCTGTTGTATTCGCGCGACCAACGGCTCTGCTGGAGGGCATCGTTGACCACGCCGCCTGCCAGGACAATTGCCCACAAGACCGTTGCCGAGATCAATGCCTGCCGATGGCGATGCCGAAGCGCCAGGAATATCAGGATCAACCCCGCCGCCAGCAATCCTGCCACTGCGGCGGCGGCGAATCCAATCAGCACGATCTGCAGCGTGGCAGTGGAGTTATCTGCCTGCTGCGCATAGGCCAATAACAGACTCATGGCGGGCAGTATACAATTGCATGTGATGCCAGCTCAGGTGGAGTCCATTCTCAGCGAGGCGGCCATCGACGTGGCCGGAATGGATTGCGCCAGTTGCGTAGCCCACGTTGAAAAGGCTGCAGCTGCGGTGATCGGGGTGCGAAGCTGCAGCGTAAGTCTGGCGCGCGGGCGCGCCGTGGTTCACTTCGATCCGGCCCAGACCGATCTTGCCCACGTAGCCGCCGCCATTAGCGACAGCGGTTACCGCGCTCACCCCGCGCTATCGGATGCGATCGATCCGCATGGCCATCAGCGGGAACACACCCACCGCTGGTTGCGGCGCACCATTGTGGCCATGGTGCTGTGGCTGCCGCTGGAAATTCTCCATTGGGTTCTTCCCGCCCACGGGGCGCATGGGATGGAGTGGGCGACCCTCATCACCAGCACCCTTGCGATGGTGTTTGTAGGGCGCGCTTTTTATGCCGGGGCCTGGAAGGGACTGCGGCACGGCGTGGCCAACATGGATACGCTGATTGCCCTGGGTGCCAGCGTCGCCTATGGATACAGTCTGATCGCCTTGCTGGGCCACACTGTGGGTTGGTGGGCCGTGCGGCCGCAATTGTATTTCATGGAATCCACGGGGTTGCTGGCGCTGATTAGCGCGGGTCATTACCTGGAGGCCCGGGCGCGCGCCGCAGCGGGGTCGGCTATCGGACAGTTGCTGGATTTAGTCCCCCCCATCGCCCATCGCCTGACCGATGATGGAGAATCCGATGTCCCCCTGGCGCAACTGCAGGTGGGGGATCGTCTGGTGATTCGGCCGGGCGAACGCGTACCGGTCGACGGCATCGTCATCGACGGCCTGGCGGATGTGGATGAATCCATGATCAGCGGTGAAGCGCTTCCCATAGCGCGCGGTAAGGGTGATTCAGTCATCGGTGGCACCTTCAACCAAAACGGGCGGCTCATCATCCGTACCACCAAGATTGGCATCGACAGCGCGCTGGGACAAATTGTAAAACTGGTCGAAACCGCCCAGGCCAGCAAGCCGCCTGTGCAGCGCCTTGCCGACCGCATTGCCGCAGTATTTGTGCCGGTGGTGCTGGTAATCGCGCTGGGCACGGGCATGGGTTGGTTTGCCTGGGGCAAGGTGCACGGGTGGGCCCCTGCGCAAACGTGGGGCATTCTGGCCCAGGCGGTGTGCAGCGTGCTGATCATCGCCTGCCCATGTGCCCTGGGTTTGGCGCTGCCGGCAGCGCTCATGGTTGGCACCGGCATGGGGGCGCGCCGTGGCATCCTTATTCGCAACATCGATGCCCTTCAGCACGCCGAGAAAATCGACACCATCGTGCTGGATAAGACCGGCACCATCACGCGCGGAAAACCCGCGATCGTCCGCATCACCGCCCTGGATTCAATTCCCGAAACGCAAGTGCTGCGGATGGCCGCTTCACTCGAACGATTCAGCGAACATCCGCTGGCCCGGGCGATCGTGCAACGCGCGCATGATGACAATCTTTCGCTGGTACAACCCGACAGTTTTTACAGCAGCGCGGGGTTGGGCGTCACCGGTGAGATCGATGGCCAAACCGTCCGCATCGGTAGCGCGGCGATGATGGAAGGGGCCGCTCCTGAGCAGTCGAATCAGCGGGAATCCAACGTGTACATTGCCGTCGGCACCCCTGGGCAGATGCGCAACGTCGGGGTCATCGCACTGGCGGATGAGGTGAAGGCCGACTCCGCCGCTGCCATTGCTCAATTACATGCGATGAAACTCCGGACCGTTCTACTGACTGGCGACAATCGCGCCACTGCCGAAGCGGTTGCACGGTCCGTGGGAATCGATGAGGTCTATGCCGATGTTCGCCCGGATCGGAAGGCGGCCCTGATCCAACAATTGCAACAGCAAGGCCGACGCGTCGCCATGGTGGGCGATGGGATCAATGATGCCGCCGCACTGGCGCAGGCAGATCTGGGCATTGCCATCGGCTCCGGTTCGGACATCGCCAAGGAAACCGGGAATATTGTGCTGGTCAGTGGCAGCCTGCATGGGATCGCCACCGCCATTCACCTCTCGCGCGCCACCATGATCAAAATTCGTCAGAATCTCTTCTGCGCATTTTTCTATAATGTACTGGCAATTCCCCTGGCGGCCCTCGGCCTGCTCAACCCCCTGATAGCCGCGCTGGCAATGGCGCTGTCGGATGTCACCGTGATCGGGAATGCGTTGCTGTTAGCCCGGAAAAAGCTGCGTTGATTCCCTTTCGGGCACGGGCCGATATTTCCTCAAACTTAGCACTTGACGACGCGCCTTTGGGTGGCTCCAATACCGCGCCTCCCGTGAGAATCGGGATAAGGAACTAAAATCCTTTTGGAATGCCGGTTGACAGCCATGGGCACTTGCGGTTTTTATACCGCGCCAAGGGTTTCCTTGATTGCCACCCGTGGACGTCACGGCGCACTGGGCTTCAATCTTTACCGTCAGCAGGAACATCTCATGCAACACGACAAGGCCTCTCCCATCGGTAGCTCACTCGACTACACCACACCCGGCCTGATCAAGTCGGGCCCGGCAACGGCCGGCCTGGTGCCGCACGCGATTGAGCTCAAGTGCGACATGCCTCTTCTGCAGGCGGTTTTTGCCGGGTTTGCCTCGGGAATGACCATCGGTCAGCTCCTGTTTTTGGCCCCCAGCGGTGCCAAGCGTCGCCAGGAAGATGAAGGCGAAAAGGAAGAAGAAGCCGAGCCCGGCACGGATGATGCCGAAGAAACAGAGGAAGAAGAGGAGGAAGAAGAAGAGGAAGTCGAAGACGACGCCGATGAGGAGGATGACGACCTCGAAGAAGAGGACGACGACGACGATGAGGAAGAAGAGGAAGAATTCGAAAACGCTGACGAAGAAGAAGACGAGTTCGAAGACGATGAAGAAGAGTTTGACGAAGACGAATAATGCTACCGCCAGCTAATGCCCGAGCCCGCTAGCGCTTGCCATACGCGGTTCTCCCACGAAGGCGGTAAACACTCATTTCACCACTCTTTGCTTTCGCCGCGCCGATTGGATTTAATTTCCCCGCGTTTGCGTTTTGATTGCAGTCTGCGCTGTCTGGAACCCGCTGTGGGCCGGGTTTTGCGGCGTTTACGAACTGGCTGCATCGCCAGGATCAGCATCGCCCGCAACCGTTCGAGCACATCATGACGATTGTCCTCCTGGGTGCGGCCGGTCTCGCCAACGAGGTGCAGTTCGTCCGCCTTCGTCAGCCGTTTGCCAGCCAACTTGCGTAGGCGCTGAAGGGCGTCGGCGTGAATCATGCTGAGGGCGGGCAATGCAATCCACAGCTCTGCCTTGGTGTTTACCTTATTGACGTTTTGCCCTCCCGGGCCGCTGCTGCGCGAAAATTGCCAGCGCAGCGCCGCCTCCGGTACACGCACACCCGGTACCAGCTCTGTGCCGCTTGGGGCCGGGGAATCCGAATCAGGGTTAGACTGCAAAGCGCCCATGAAAGGAATGTTCAGTGATGGAAGGCCGCATGAGTGGTGGGCAGGAGGGCCGGGTTGCTTGCCGGAACCGGGCCCGCTGGTACCGGACTAACCGATCTGGTTGAGGGCGTGTCCAATTTGCCCGTTGGCACATTGATGCCGTGCTCCGATTCTTCCATTCGCACATGTCGGCTCACATCCGCCAGGAAAATTACGACCATCAGAATGATGAGGTTAATGCGCAGCCACCGAATCGGGAGCGGACCGATGTGTTTTTTGTTGGTCAGCGTGAGCGCGATCACCATTGCTAAAAGGGCCAGCCCAACGTGTGACCAGGTCCACCCGGTGGCCAGTTGCTCATATTGCGTATTCGTGTGGAAATACCAGAGTCGCCAGCTCGAGACCGCACCACTGAGGGTCAAAAGGATGACGCTGAGCACGACCACTCTTCGAAAAATCCAGCGTGAAAAGCCGAACACTGCCATCTGTTGTTCGGATTTGAGATTTTCCACCGCGCGCGGGAGAACAAATTCAAAAAACAGCATCCCACCTACCAACAGAGTGGTGCAAACCAGATGAATCCATCGCATTACGATGAACAGCAGATTAAACGCCCACGACGGGGAAAGCTCCGGACCTGTGCCAAACATAAGAACCCATCCTAAAGTCCGCGCCGTGCATGTCGAGCGCGATCGTATCGATCCGGCGGATTTTCCGCAGGGCTGGATCATGCCAACAATGTCATAATTCGCTGCCGGGAATATGCGTCTCGGTTCGGTGATTCTATTATGCGGGCTTAACCAATCTATGCTGCGCGCGATACTTTTTGACCTGGGTGACACGCTCATCGACTTTTCGCCGATGGATACGCGCGCGGTTTTTCGCCGCGCCGCCGAGCAGACTTATCACCATCTGGCGGGAAAATCGCTGAAGCTTCCATCGTTGCGCGATTATACCCGGGGCCAGCTTCGCGCCTTGCGCTGGGGGTACCTGCGCGCCAAAATCACCGGGCGGGAATTTAACAGCCTCGATCGCCTTCGGGATTTTTGCGAATCGCAGTCGTTGCGGCTCTCTGTGAGCGAATTGAACGATCTCGCCTGGAACTGGTATCAGCCCATCACCGAACATTCCAGCGTGGAAGCCGAAGCCCCAGCCCTGCTGGCCGGGCTGGTGGCGCGCGGGTTGAAAATGGCCGTCATTTCCAACACGTTCGTACCGGGTTCGGCGATGGACCGCCACCTGGAGATGTTTTCGCTGCTCGATTTTTTCCCCGTGCGCATTTACTCCAGCGAAGTGGGGGTGCGCAAGCCCGCCCGCCGGATTTTTGAGCTGGCGCTGTCGCAATTGGGCGTGCGCGGGAACGAATCAATGTTTGTCGGAGACCTGGTCAAGACCGACATCGGCGGGGCACGTCGCGCCGGAATGGTCACAGTGCTCAAGCAGCCCTGGGGCACCCACCGCGCTCGCCGGCATGCGGATCATATCATTCACCGGCTCGCCGATTTAGCCCCCATCATCGATCGCATTCAGCCGGGTAGCGGAAGTAGCGAACCAGGCCCATTAAAAGCGGATGCTATCAAACCAGTTGATCAAGCCCCGAAAATCCAAGCATCTCATGGCTGAAAAATGGCTCGGCATGTTGCGTCCCGATGCGCGTGCCGAAGTACGCACTGGTGGTTTTCACCATCTCCGGTAAATGCCCCGCAAGGCCCACGAACTGTGATCGGTAACACGCCAGGGCGGCCATC
>JBBSFP010000097.1:0-8248 GCA_038238625.1 Tepidisphaerales bacterium | reverse complement strand
GTTCTTAAACAACAGGTGCAGCCCAATGCTTTTGCACACCAGTGGCCAAACGCCCGGTGAGCCCCACACGCAGCTGCGTTCCAGCGACAAATCTGCTTTCAACGTCCGCCCACCCACCGCGCCAGCCTCAGGGTGTTGATCGGCGAACGATACCAATCGCTCAATCGCCTTTTCCAGCACCACCGTGTCCGGATTGAGCAGCAAAACCCAGCGTCCGCAGCTCATCTCATAGGCTAGGTTATTGGCCCGTCCAAATCCCAGGTTTTTGCCCGGCTCAACCAGCTTCACCCACGGAAATTCCTGCCGCACCATTTCCGGCGACCCATCGCGTGAAGCATTGTCCACCACGATGGTCTCGTAGCGCACCGCCCCCGCCTGATCGCGCAACGACCGAAGACAGTCGCGCAGCAGCTCCTTCACATTCCAACTGACGATGCAAATACTTACGTCTGGAATCGGCGGCATCGCGATGAATCCGTTCGGAACTCTCCAATCCTCGGTTCCCATATTATCGACGGAAACCACCCCGTACTGTAGCCACTCATCCTGCGTCAATTCGGCAGTAAGGGCAAGTTACCAAGTAGCCGATAAACCAATGGTACTTCGGGCCTGGCTGCATGAGTTGTGAGTACATGAGGGGGTCGCCAAACCATGTTGAATGACTTGCAGAATGCCCTTTCCCAGCGTTCTCCCCACATATCCGAAAATGGAACGACCCGATACATTGCGCCGCCGATGAATCGTCGTGCGTTGCTGCTCAGCGTCTTGTTCCTTCTGGTGCTCGCGTGCGTTGCCGTGGCACCGGGCTGGCTTCCCGGGCGCATGCTGGGAACGAGTGACTCCCTCCTGCAATTCGCGCCCTGGTCTGCCAACCCCGAGTACCACCCCAGCAACGAACTTCTGCTCGATCAACCCACCCAGTTTCTTCCGTGGACGTATTACGCCACAAATCGCATGAAGCAGGCCGGGCACTGGGTGCCACCGCTTTGGAATCCCTATGCCGGTTGCGGTCAGCCGTTTATTGCCAACGGTCAGTCGGCCATCTTTTTCCCTACCTTTTACCTACATCTTTTCCTACCACCCGGCTGGTCATGGACGATCAGCGCCGCCCTGCGACTCTTCTGGGCCGGGGTTGGCGCGTGGCTGCTCGCCGGGTTTTATGGCCTGCGCCCCAGCAGCCGCCTCCTGGTTGGCTCCGCCTTCATGCTATGCGGCTTTAACATCGTGTGGCTCAATCACCCGCACTCCAACGTCAGCATCTTTTTGCCCTGGACCATCCTGCTGGTTGAGCGGATCATCTGCCGGCCGACGATTGGCCGCACTGCTGCCCTGGCCGGCATCGTGGGGGTGCAATTTTTGGGGGGTCACCCCGCCACGAACATTCATTTATTGTTTGTTTGCGGGTTGGTCTATCTGGCGCGCCTCCTGTGGCTTGATCGCGGGCGTTTCACGGGTGTTCTGCGTTCGGCCCCATCACTGATTATGTCCGTCGCGATCGGTTTCGCCATCGCCGGCGTCCAGTGGATTCCATTGCTTGAGTATGTTCACAACAGCGGCGCTTCTGAAGTCCGCAATGCCACGCTTGGGCAGCATCAAACCATTCCCCGAACCCCCGATGGAAAGATTGATTTTGCTGAAATCATCGGCACCTGGGGCGAACTGCTGGGGATCGTCTACCCGTATGCCAATGGCTACCCACCGGACGGCCAGACCCCGTTCAACATCCGGGCCGCAACCAAGCTTCCGGACACCAATGAGCTGGCCCTGGGCTGGTGCGGACTGCTCACCTTCATGCTCGCCGCGGTGGCCGTGGCGCTGCGCCGACGCGAAGCGCAAACCAAGCTCATGGTATTTCTGGCGTTGTTGTGTGCCGCCATCGCCGTGAAGTTTCCGGGCCTTGAATTTGTCGTACGCCACCTCCCCGGGTTGAGCGTTGCCCAAAATGGGCGGCTGCTGCTCACCACTGCGCTGATGCTTTCACTGCTCGGTGGAATGGGACTCGACACACTCATTGACCGCTTGCGCGCAGGCGCATCGCTGCCAGATAATCAGGTCCCTCGCGTCTTTGAGCGCTGGCTGAAATGGCTGGCAATTGTTGCTTTGGTTGCATCTATTTTCGCCACGGGCGCCCTGACGTTGTTGAAAGACCGCATGATCCATCACGCGCACGAGGTCATCGACAACGCGCAGACGCAAACGGAAGCGTATGACCAGGCCAAGGGCAAATCACACGAATACCCAGTCGACCACTGGTACGCGCAAGCGGAGATGATTCACACGGAGCTCGTCCGCACCGCGCTTCGCCTCCTGATTCCAGCCGCCCTGCTTGGTGCAGGTGCCGCGCTGTTGCGAGCCCACCGCCGTGGCCACTTCTGGGCTGCATCGCCGATTCCATGGGTTGGGCTTATCCTGCTTGACCTGCTTGCCTTTGCGGTGCCGTACAACCCGGCATCACCGCTCAGCAGCTACTTCGCCAAAGACATTCCAGCCATTGATTTTCTGCGCGCTCGCCTTGCCGGCGGCAATGCCCGCTTCGCCGGCACCTATCGCAGTTTCATCCCTGAAACCTCCACCGCCTATCATCTGCCCGATGTCCGCAGCTACGACGCCGTCGCACAGTACCGCCGCTGGCTCTGGAAAATGAGTCTCGACCCCGGCGACCGGCCCGATGAGTATTTGTCGAAAATTTTCCACCCGCAGTTAGTGTCCTGGCAATTACTATCATTGCGCTATTTGCTCATCGCCCCGGGCCAGCTTGATCCAGGGGAGCCATGGAAACAGGTCTACCCCTCCCCCGGCCAGCTTGTTACCGATGCGCGGATCTTTGAAAATCCCAACGCCTTTCATCGCGCCTGGATCGTCCGATCCGTACGCAAACTCGATTCCGTCGATGACGTATACAAGCAGGTTGCAACGTTCGACACCGTCACGCCCAGCTTCGATCCAAAGGTCGAATCACTGGTGGACACCGATGGAATATCCGAAACACCCGGCCCGGAGTTCTGGCGACAAATTGCCACCACCGAAGCCCGGCCACAGGTGCAATTTGTAGAGGACGAGCCCGAACGCGTGCGGCTGCACATCGTCGATTCCAATGGGGGTTGGCTCATCCTGGCCGACAATTATTTTCCGGGGTGGCACGCTTCCATCCATGATCTTGAGCACGACGTGAACGATTCCAATGCGTTCATCGTTCCCGCCTTTGGAACACTGCGTGCCGTTCATTTACCCACCAGCCACAATGTCGATGTGACGTTCACTTATGAACCGCGAAGCTGGCGCATCGGTATTGGCATGTCCGCCATCGGATTGGCATCGCTGCTTCTGCTTTTGATCGCCAGCGCCTGTATCAAAATGCTTTCAGCAACACCTTTACCACGCGCGTCAGCCCGCCCCGGGCATTACCGATGAATTGCTGGAAAATCTTGTTGGTCACTGCCATGAATTCCTCCATCCCGGCCAGGCGTTGCCGCGTCATTTGCACTGCCGATTGACGGGCCGCTTTGCCCAGTGACGATTCATTCAGCATCAACTGGCATTGCTTAATCGTCTCCAGCACCGGGTCCATCTCCCGCCGTTTTCGTTCAGCGGCAATGATCGAAAACATCTCCCATACATCCGATAAGCTCTCAAAAAATTCACGGCGCTCCCCGCGCTTATGAATCCGGCGAATCAAGCCCCAATCGCACAGCGCCCGCAGGTTCATGCTGGTGTTGCCACGGCTGATGTTCAGCCGCTCCATCACATCATCGGTGCAACAGGGTTCCACGGCGATGTATAGCAGCGCGTGTATTTCAGCCATCGTGCGATTGATTCCCCAGGTCTGCCCCATTTCGCCCCAGCGGCGAATGAACAAGTCCTGCACCGCGCGCAATTGCACAACAATATCAGAGGAATCCATTTGTCATATCCTTTCAGAAAATACTGAAAGAATGATAACGCATGGAATAGACGTGTGAAATAGCAAACTATCGGAAAATGTCGCCGTCGATGCATTGTCAGGGTCGGCCCCACCCACAGGCCAGTTCCACGAACATCTTCATCCCCACGGAAATCGCGCTATCGGTGAAATCGTATCGGTCACTGTGCAGTGGCGGATATTCGTCCCGCCCCCACGGTTCCACGCCCACCAGGAAAAAGCACCCCGGCACCTTTTGCACGTAGTAGGCAAAGTCCTCCGCCCCCATCGCGGCACGCGCAACCGGATAAAAGCGATCGTTGCCCAACGCCCGCTTGGCCGTCAGGGCAACGTAATCGGCCTGTATCGGATCATTGACCGTGATCGGATAGCCATCACGAAACTCCAACCGAACCGTGCAATCGCACGCTGCCGCTATGCCTTCGCAACGACGCCGGACCGTTTGGATAATGCGCTGCCTCGTCTCTGGCAAAATCGTGCGCAGCGTTCCCTTGATGGTAGCGGTATCTGGAATGATATTTACCGCAGTACCCGCTTGGAAAATACCAACGGTGATAACGGCCTGGTCAGTAGGATCGACTTCACGGCTGACAAACTGCTGCAGGTTGATTGTCGCTTCACAAGCAGCCACAATTGGGTCGCGCCCCATATGCGGGAATGCGCCGTGACACCCCTTGCCTGTGAAGACGGCGGTAAACCCATCCGCTGCCGCCAGCAACGGCCCGGGCTTGGTTGCCACAACACCCACCTTTAATCCGGGCCATCCGTGCAGTCCAAAGATTGCCTCCACCGGCGGACCCACGCGGCCATCGAGAACTCCGGCGTCGACCAATCGCCCCGCCCCCCCCCCGAATTCTTCCGCCGGCTGAAACAGCAATTTCACACATACAGGGAGGTCAGCTTCCATGGCTTTAAGTACCGCTGCCGCGCCCAGCAGAATGGCTGTATGCCCATCGTGCCCACAGGCATGCATCATCCCATCATGTGTGCTGGCATAGGGCAGACCCGTGCATTCGCCTATGGGTAATGCGTCAATGTCCGCGCGAAGCGCGATGCAGGGCCGGGACGTGTCGCCAAGCATGGCTACGGTTGCCGTCGGCGCGCCAGTCACGCCATCAACGTGTTGAATATGCAGTGCATCTAACTGTTCACGAATGACGGCAGCGGTTTTAAACTCCTCAAATCCCATTTCCGGGATTTGGTGCAGCCGGTGTCGAAGTTCCGCAAGTCGCGGCAGGTGACTTTCGATCAGGGGACCCGTAGCGGTTGTCATTGTCATATCCAGACATTATTGGCACCCGCGCGGCAGAGCAACCAGATGATTGCCCGCTAATCGCGCCAATCGGAATGTGAATCGCGATGCCCGGCCGACTGATTAGTCGATTGCGCCGCGTCGTCGGGCAAGGGAGTGCCGACCGTTAACGCGTACATGATTTCCCAGCCTGTTTCGTGCAACCCTAGAAACGCTCGCACCCGATCGTCATAAAAAGAGCCGACCCCGTTGGCCCCCAGATCAAGCGAAGCGGCAGCCAGGCAGATGCGCTGCGCAACGGCCCCGGCTTCCAGCAACCCCATGCGATACATGTCAGGACCAGCGCGATCCATGAGGCCCAGCAAATTGACCGCCAAAAAGCAGACGGCGGCTGCATTGTGGCATTGCTCCTGCGCGATGCACAAATTTTTCGTGTCGTTGCGGAATAGTCCCTCGCGCAGCAATCCCCAGGTGTCGTGGATCAAGTCGTAATACCACACACCTGGCGTAAACCCGCTCACGGAGTGCACGATCCAAAACGGTCGCACGAGGGCCGCATGAGGGCCGTTGGGCGCCAGCGGCATGAACGTTCCTCCGCGGAACGCCAGCGCGTTGAGCGTCGTGAACACATCAACCGGAATCGCTTCTTTAACAAAGTTGGCAGGGCTGCGGCGGCTGACGAGCACCTTGCGCAGCAGACTACTCATCGGCGCTGGGCCACGCAGGGGGAACTGCTGCGTACTAAACCCCGGCGGCAGAGGCGAAAGTTCCGTCAGCGGCGGGCGCAAATCACGCGGTGTGCCGCCAGGTTCGACGCAATCCTGATGCGTCGCCACGATCGATCCGTACGCAACCACTTCTTGCGCCAGGGGCGGGCGGGCGATCGCTTCGAGCAGCGGCGCGCCCATGAGGCCCGGGATTGCCGCCGATGTTTCCCACGGCGCAGGCACGGATTGCCGAAGATCATTCACCAGGGGCGCTGTGATCGACGGCAAAGAATTTGGGGCGGCGACGGCTCCAACGCTGGGTGCGGGAGTCTCTTTGCGGAGTCGACGGACGACCGCACGATCGGCCCAGATCACCAGCCCCTGCGCCGCCTCCGCCTGCGCGTATTCGGTTTCAGGCCAAAGCCCAATTAACTCACGCAGCGCGGTATCATTCAGGCGCAGACGAGTCAAGGTCTGCATGCCTAATCCCTGCCCACAGGTGACAACATTTTGAATCATGTGTCCGGCGTCCAGCAACGCGGAACGATACCCACGCTGCCGAAAACGCCAACTGGCCCGGCTGAAAATCGTTGATACCAGGATGGCCGCGGGACAGTCTTTCAGCAGCTCGAGTTCGGGCCGCCCTTTTTTCAGATAGCTCAGTGTCACATCACCATCGCGGATTCTGCGAAGGCAAAACTCGCGCGGATGATAGTGATAGAGACCGGGCTCCAATCCATCGATCGCCAGCGCAGCCACATACAATTCATAGGGATACGTCGCGCCACTGCTTGGGCAAGTTCGCACGGCTGGGGTGTAGTTTCCCGATTGCGGCTTTTGCGACAGGCCGTCGGCCATGAAAAGCCAACTGGCCAGCGTGCGTAAATCCTGCGGCGGGGGCACATGGTGCTCTTCGTGCGAATCCACGCCTTCGCGCAATAGCGCTACTGTATCCACCGCCGCATCCATGAGCTTCGTGGGCAGCGGAATCGCCGGCAGATCGAACGTGCGATAGACGCTGGGCTGCTGCAGCGGATCAGCCGGGGCCAGCATCCGGGCGACGTTTTCGGGAGTGAGTTTGCTGGCAGCGTGGTGAGCGCGCACCCGCTGAGTGCGTTCGAGAATCAGCCGGGGAAGCGTTGTGAGACGATTCATGATGTGTTTTGGCGGTCTTTTTATTGTACGCGTTGTCCACGTTCGCATCGTTACAATGCTGATCATGCGACCCCCGCGTTCACCGCAATATCTAGAACCCTATGCCTCAGCAGCGCGGCAACACGGACCGGGATTCAAGGCGCTGTTGTGGGCCAGCCGCGCTACCCAGGCGCAACGCTTTGATGCCCTCGCAAAGCTCTGCAATCTCACTGGCAAAAGTGTATTAGACGTGGGCTGCGGGCACGCGGATTTAGCCGGTTATCTCATTGAGCATCGGATCGAATATGCCGAATATCGCGGGCTGGAAGCCATGGATGATTTCGCGACGGCAGCCGAAAAAAAGGATTATCCCCGCTGCACGATTGCGCGCGGGGACTTCGTCACCGAACCCGTCAAAATGTTTGTCGCTGCCGACGTGGTGGTGTTTAGCGGGTCCCTCAACACGCTGGACCAGGAAACATTTTATGCGACCCTGCGCCGCGCTTTTGACGCTACCGCCCACCAACTGATTTTCAATTACCTCGATAGCCCTTACCTGGCCAATGCCAGATTTCTTACATGGCACCGACCCGACATGGTATTGGCGTTCGCACGCGGATTAACGCCGGATGTGAACGAATTGTCGAATTACATGGAGGGGGACCGCACGCTGCTGTTGGAAAAGGCTTAGTTGGCGCGGCGTGGTGAAATGCGGGAAGTCTTGACGTGACCGATATTCTCATAGTTCCGCCAGCCGCTCATACAGCGCCGCCGCCGTGCGCGTTCCCGCATGCAGTGCCGCCAGATCAAATTTTTCGTTGGGTGAATGGACACGATCATCGGGCAAACCAAATCCCACCAGCAGCGATTCCACGTTTAATGTCGATTTGAACTCCGCCACCACGGGGATCGTTCCGCCGCTGCGAATATAAGCCGCATTCACACCAAAGCCGCGTTGCACTGCTTCGGCGGCCAATCGCATCGGTTTGGAATCGATGGGCACCAGGGATGGATAAGCCAGGCCATGCCCCTCGAATTCAATCTTGACGTTCTTGGGACACCGATCGCGCAGCGCCTGGCGAAACGAGGCTTCGATTCTGCCCGGATCCTGGTTCGGCACGAGACGCATGGAAACCTTGGCCGATGCCTTGGAAGGGATCACGGTTTTGGCCCCCTGCCCCTGATAGCCTGAAGTGAGCCCATTGATGTCACACGTCGGGCGTGAGGTACGGCGCT
>JBBSFP010000096.1:0-8250 GCA_038238625.1 Tepidisphaerales bacterium | reverse complement strand
TGGCTACTGATGTCATGCGGCTGCAGGCAGAGACCGAGTTTGGCTCCGAGATGGACCTGGTGTGCGACTACGACGCCGGCCCCAAGGATCGAATCGAGGGGGCAACGCGCTCGGTCTTGCTGATGGCTACTCCAATGCGGCAACTTCAGGCAATAGAGACCATGGGCCTGGCGGCGGGTTTGAAAATCCGCTGCATCACTGCCAGTGCAATGGCACTGGCACACGCGAAAGGTGCGGGCTCGGAACGGCAGCTGGTGCTTTGGCTGGATGCGCATGCCGGGGAACTTTCGGTGCAGTCCAACGGTCATGTAATGATGCTGCGCCACCTGCGGGTTGAACCGGCCAGCGCAGGCGGCACGGAAGGCGCTACCGGCCTGGAGGGATTGTTTGGCGAGATTCGTCGCGCGGTCGCCACTGCGCCGTCGGGGGCCGCCCGCGAACTTTCACTTTGGGATGGGATCGGTCTAAGTGCGCCACAACTGGAGGGATTGAAGGCAGCGGTAGGAATGCAGGTACGCCCCGAGAGCTTGGCGACATTGGGGATTACCGAAGGCCGCCAGGCGACCGATCGCCGCTTTGCACCGGCAGTTCTGCTGGCCATGGGAGGCATGGATGCGGCAGCGGGTATTGATTTCCTGCATTCGCGCTTGTCGCCGTCCGCGCCACCGCGCGTTAAGCGCACCACGGTTTACATCGCCATTGCTGCGGCCCTGGTGTTGATGACAGGGCTGTGGGGCTACTTCGACTTGAAGCACAAAAACGATCACCTAGCCGAAGTGCAGGCGTCGATCACAAAGATCAGCGGTGATGTAAAAGTCGCACGCGAGGTGGCAAAGAAGGTTCAATATGCTGGGGGGTATTTTAATCAGCAGCCTCGCATCGACTGGTGCGTGGTCGATCTCACAACGCTGTTTCCGCCGGGGGAAGATACCTGGGCCACGCAGCTTGAGCTCAAGCGGCCCCTGGATTCTGACACCATTTCCGCCACCCTCACTGTCAAAACCACGCGCGGACAAGAGCAGGTGCTGACGGATAAACTTTCGGCCACGGGTAACTTCTTGAACGTGACGCATGGGAGCAATCTGGTGGGGCACAGTGGCAAGGATCTGGTGATGACCGTGCGATTCGACTATTTGCGCAGGCAGGTACTCTCCGCCCCGCTGAAGAAGGATGCTTCATCGTGAACGGATTTAGTTTCTCGAAACTTTCAGGGCGTGAGCGGCGGATTGCGTATGCAACACTGGGCATCGCCGCTGTGTTTTTGCTTTACCAGGGTGTGATCAGCCCATTTGTGGAAGCGCGCGCCGCAGTGATGGATAAATTTCGGGTGGCGCAGAATAACTATCGCAGCGATATGGTGGCTATCGCGAATCGCAAGCAGATGGAGCGGGATTGGAATGATTATCTCAACCGAGGTTTGAAATCGGATGCCGCGGCCGCAGAAGCCCAGGTGCAGCATGCGCTGCGCGAATGGGAGAGCGCGGCTGGGGTTTCACTGACCGCGCTGCAACCCGAGCGTGCGGTGGCGGACGTCCATGATGCGCATTTTCAGACGATGACGTTTCAGGTTGCGGGCACGGGCTCGGAATTGTCGATTGCGCGATTTATCCATGGGATCGAAACGGCGGATCTGCCTCTGCGGATTTCGAGGCTGCGCATCAGTGATCGCGGAAGGGAAGGCGTGGACGACCTGCAATTTACCACGACGATTTATGCACTGCTGCTGGCACCAGCGCTGGACAAAACCCGGCAGCCCGCGATCGGGACCGGTTCATCGGAGGCACCTTGAAACTGCGGCCGTGCATGTTCATTTGCCTGGGCGCTGTGCTCCTGGCGATAGCAACGATGGCCAGCGGCCAGCCGATGCCCGGCGCGCAACCGACCCCGGCTGAACCAACGGAATCGACGGCCAGCGATCCGGCACCGGAGGTTCAAGTTGAACCGACCATGCCAACGGATGACTCGGAAACATCGACGACCGAGCCGGCAACGACCAACGCAACTACTCGCGTAACGACCGGCCCGGCGACATCCCCGGGATCAAATTCAGGCAAGCACCATCTGACGCGCTATCCGCATCGGGTTCCCGCCACGCTGCCGGGCAGGGAACCCTCTCATATAGAAAAACAGAGCGGCGCGCAGGGCGTCGACTTGCCATCGGAATTCGCAATTCTCAACGAGCGCAGCATTTTCGCCCGCGATAAGAAACCAGCCAACAACACATCGAGGCCATCTGATTTGGGGGAGCCGTCCACCAATGCGGCCGAACCGCGTGCGACCGAGGTGACAATCCTTACCGGGGTACTGCAGACCGACCCGGCAGACCCCGGCCCAGACACTTACATTGCAGTCGTAGAAGATGCGCAGACCAACAAGCGACAAGCCCTGCACCTGGGCGATGCGCTGGACGGGGGTCATGTGGCGGACATGACGCTGGATTACATCGACTTCGAGCTGGCCGGTCGCAGACAGCGGGTACGCATCGGTCAAAACCTCGAGGGTGCCACCGCGGCAGTGCCGGTGACGACTGCGCCGGCCGCCGAGGGCAGTGCAACGGGGGCGGCCCCAACTGCGGCCGAACTCCTGGAGCGGTTGCGCCAAAGGCGGCTACGGGAGAAATGATTCAGCTGATGAACCCAGGAAACACATTCAATTTTTTGGTTTGTGATGGCGGTCGTTGTTCGAATTCGCACAGGCAAGGGAATATGAAACATTATCTTTCGCGCGTGGCTGCAATCGCATTGTTCACCGGTTCGCTGGCGGTGGGTCAAACCGCGCCTGTCATGCCGCCGGCGATGCCGACGACCATCCCGTCGACCGCGCGCGCTGATGGCGGGAACATACCGGAGGTGTTGGCCAGTTCCACAGCGCCGGGTGGTGCCTCCACCACCACGCCGTTACCCACCACGCGCATCAGCATGAATTTCCAGAATGCATCGGTGGATGCCGTGCTTGATCACCTTTCGGAGGCGGCGGGTTTCATCGTAGTGAAAGACCAACCGGTCGATGGGCGCGTGACGGTGATGTCGCGGCAATCGGTGACCCCGCAGGAAGCGGTGGGGCTGCTCGATTCGGTGTTGAAGGTCAGTGGATTCACGGCCATACAGACCGGTCGGGTGTTGCGCATCACCACGCGCGACAAAGCAAAGAAGGCGAACATTCCCGTGTTTTTTGGCCAGGATCCCGCGCAGATCAAAGCCACCGATGAGCTGATTACGCAGGTGATTCCGATCGTGGCGGTAGATGCAGTGAAGCTGCGGCAGGACCTGGCGCCGTTGATCAGCCCCGACACCGATATGACGTCTAATGCCGCCAGCAACAGCATCATCATCACCGACACGTCCGCGAACGTAAAACGGGTGGTCGAGATCATTTGGGAGATGGATCATCACCAGGTGAGTGCATCGGATATTAAAGTGATCACCCTGAAAAATGCGGATGCGACATCGGCCGCCAAGCTGGTGACTGACATCCTCGCTCCGCAGCAGCAACAACAGGGCGGGTTCGGGAACGTGCCACCGCAATTTGCAGCCATGATGCGGTTTCGCGGGGGTAGCGGCGGCGGTGGGGGCGGTGGAGGTGGGTTTAACCCGGGCGCTGCCAACACCGGCGCCGATGAATCGCACCCGAGTCGTTTAGTGGCGTCGGCGGATGTACGCACCAACACAGTGGTGCTCGCGGGGCAGGCTGACACCATCAAGCTGGCCGAGCAGATTCTCAAGGAACTCGATGCTGACACTTCCGAGCAGGTCAGCGTCTTCATCTACAATTTGAAGAATGGCCAGGCAGCTGATCTGGAAGGGGTGCTCAATTCACTGTTTGGCGCTTCGGGCGGTGGGTCACGCAGCAATAATTCCGTGAACAACGGTTTTGGCAGCAACGGGGGCACCAACACGCTATTACGACCTGGCGGTGGCGGCGTGGGGGGGGGCGGCGGCGGTGGATCGCTCGGCGGTGGATTGGGGGGCACCGGTGGCTTGGGAAATAACAGCAACAACAACCGCGGCAGCGGCGGTGGGTTCGGTGGCACCAACGGCGGCGGTGGCAATCGCACCAGCAATGTGCCCGGCGGGATCGCAACCGCAGCACAGCAACTGGCGGGGCAGGTGTATGTTGTTGCCAATGTCGATACCAATTCGCTGCTGGTGACGGCCAATTCGAAGTTCACTGAACGGGTGAAGTCGATCATTGAAGAGCTGGATCGTCCGGTGCCGCAGGTGCTCATCAAGTGCTTGATCGCGGAAGTCACGCACACCGATGCCGACAAGCTGGGCGTGGAATATTCGGTGTTGAACTTGCGCGCCAGCGGTCGGGGATCGAAAGGGGGTACCAATTTCAATGTGGCTCCGCAGGCGGCGGCGACCGGCGGGCTGGTGGCCAGCGTGGTCGAATCGGATTTCACTGCCACGCTGCAGGCGTTGGCGGAAACCGACAAGCTGGATGTGCTCTCCCGTCCCTACATTCTGGGCAGCGATAACCAGTTGGCTTCGATCATCGTGGGGCAGTTGGTGCCATTGATTACCGATACGCGGGTGACTGATACCGGGCAGCAGATCAACTCGATCCAGTATTACCAGATCGGGATTATTGTGAACGTGACGCCTCATATTAATCCCGAGGGATTGGTGATCATGGACGTAGCTCCGCAGGTTTCGCAGATCAGTGCCCAAAGCGTGCCGATCAGTTCAACCGTTAACTCACCGGTGATCGACACCCGCGCCGCACAAACGCGGGTAGCGATCCGCGATGGGCAGACGATTGTGATCGGCGGGTTGATGCAGGATCAGAAGACGTCGGTGGTGAAAAAGGTTCCGTTTTTGGGAGACATCCCGGGGTTGGGCGCGTTGTTCCGCTCGACCAGCGTACAGAAAACCAAGCGTGAGCTTCTGATTTTCTTAACGCCGCATGTGGCGTCGCGTCCTGAATATCTGTCGTCAATGTCGCGGGATGAGATGCGTGGCACCCAGCTCACGCCGCAGGCAGTGACGCCCGGAACCTTCGATGATCACATGCGGGGCATGAATCGTGGTGCGACGCAGCCGAGCACGCAGCCCCAGCTTTGGCCACCAGGCACGCTGCCTGCGATCCCTCCATCCGCTGGCCAGTCGAACGATAGAACCGACAATCACTCCGGAGCATCCCGATGAACAATCGCAGGTTGGCCAGCGGGATGGTGACTATATGCGTGCTGAGCGCGGGCTGCGCGATGCAGAAAGCAGCACCGCGCGCGGCAACCCTGACAACACCGCCCCCAGAGGCGGCGAAGAATGCCCATCCACAATCGCACGGGCTCGAAGTGGTGACTGATCCGTGCGCCAACCGACTGGATACCATCGCGGGTGATTTATTACTGTATGTTGCAATCAACCACCGTTTGCCTGCGAAGCTTGAAGATATGCAAGCCGCCCAGCCCTCCGATGCGAAAATTGAGATTACCTGCCCGATAACGCGCGAGCCATATGTATACAGCACGCGCGGATTGCAGATACCGGGGATGCCCGGCAGATTAATCGTATACGATGCATCGGCAGCCCATGCTGAAACGCGCTGGGGCATCCTGATGCAGCCCTCGGCTGCAGGGGGAGCGCCGCAACTGGACATTGTTCACATGGATCGCGTGCAGTTTGCGCGCTATTTGCCATCGCCCGATATGTGATTGCCGATCCCGATTTCACGTTCCTGCAACGACTCCCCTTGGCAAACTCGATCTGATTAACTCTCCGGTGATTTTCGACGATCACAGAATGTGGGTGCAGTGTCTGGCTGACCAACAGGACATAAACCGTGTCGATCCGCGCGAGAATTTTGCTGGGGCTATCCATCGCGGGGGTGCCCATCGTCGGCGCGATCGCGATTATGCAGCACCTCGCGCCGGCATTCACAGCGGCCACCCTGATCGCGGGCGGAGCGCTTTTTGTGTTGGCGGCGTGGGGCATCGTTCTCCGCGTGGTAATACGCCTGCTGGGGCAAATCCGGCTGCATATCAATTTCATCGACAGCAACGAAGCACTGCCTACACGCTTGGATATACAGCGAGGGGATGAAATAGGTGCATTGGCTGATGAAGTTGAACGGCTGATTCGCCGGGATGCAGACTCGCGGGCTTTGATACTTCAAGTATCCCACCAGGCCGGAACCGCGCAGGTGGCAACTGAAGTGCTGAACAACGTTGAAAACACGCTCAGCAGCATCGATGGCGCGGCAGAGGGCCTGCTGGATCGCGCCAAATCGTCGAACACCGCAGGGCTTTCACGCGCCATCCAAATGCTTCGAGCGCATCAATATGACCTGGCAGACTACCTCCTGAAGGATGCCAAGGGGCCAAAGCTGGTGGAATATCTGAGTGAGTTATCTGCATTGCTCTCGACTGAGCAGGGACAGGCGATCAACGAATTGTATGTGCTGCGGCGGTCAATCAAACACGCCGCGGAGATCATCAGGCTGCAGCAGGATTACGCTACCACTGGAATGCTTTTTCAGCAGGAAGACGTTACGGCAATCTTGGAAGACGTGCTGACGATGCACGCAGAAGCCTTTGCCCGTCAGGGGGTGATGCTGGAGCGAGAGTTGGATCCGCTGCCGCGCGTCCTGGTGCAGAAGGCAAGGCTCATGCAGGTCTTCACAAACCTGATGCGTAATACGCTCGAAGCATTCGCTCAGCAGGCCGCATTGTCGGAGTGCGCGGCAAAGCCAAACCCTCGATTGACGGTGCGGGCGCACGCCCGCGAGGCGGGCGGAGTGATCATTGAATTGTCGGATAACAGCGTCGGCATCGCGCCGGATAACCTGGCGCATATCTTTCAAAGCGGCTTCACGACCAAGGCAAACGGCCATGGGATCGGGCTGCGTTTTTGTGCGGATGCAATCAGCGCTATGGACGGCCGGATAAGTGTAGCCAGCAAGGGCATCGACTGTGGCGCGACCTTCACGATCGAGCTGGGGATCAACAGCCACGCCGAGCTTGGCAGCCTGCCGTTACCTGCCGCGAGGCCGCTGGTGCGTGCCGCTTAGCGGCAAGTAATTTCGCCGGCAGCGC
The DNA here is from genome assembly GCA_038238625.1 of Tepidisphaerales bacterium. Classification (GTDB taxonomy): domain Bacteria; phylum Planctomycetota; class Phycisphaerae; order Tepidisphaerales; family Tepidisphaeraceae; genus JBBSFP01. The sequence goes on along the minus strand of JBBSFP010000096.1, from coordinate 1,214 downwards.
GATGTTCAGTCCAGCCAATCTTCATCCTTGAGTCGCTGCGGAACGTATTCCTCCGTTACGTAGCTGATGTCCTTGGTGATGAGCGATTCCACTTCCATTTTGAAACCATTGCTCATCATCTTGGCTATTTCCCTTTGCCAGGTTTTGTTTTCTTTGAACCAGGGATAGGCGGCAATCTCATTGGCGCGTTTACGGTCGTTGTCATTGAGTTCGATTTGCACATCGTCGGTCAGGCCGCAGACCTCATAGTCCTTCGAGCGAACGCCCAGGAACTTGGCCTGAGGAATGGCAAGTCGCTCGGATTCATACGCGAGGCTGATGGAACCCTGCTTGATGACGCTGTATATGTAATGCCCCCAGGGGTCGCAATCGAGCAGGCAGTAGATGGGAAGCCCCAGTTCTTCATTGAAGCGGCGGAGCAGGCGGCGCACCCCGCGCGGAGGCTGGCCGCTGCCTTCGGTGAGGATGCAGTTGTGTTTTTCCCAGAACCGGTCTTCATTGAACCGACCCCACACGGTGTCTTTTTCAACGTGCAGCACAAACTTCGCGTCGCATTTCTTAAATTGAATCACATCTGGCTCGGTGATGCTGGGCACCGCGTATCCACCAGAGCCCATGCGGCGGCAGTCAATCTCCTCACCGGTATCGATGATGGTAATATTTCCGACCATGGTGCCGCGCTTCTTGGCGTAAATGTGCAATTCTTCGCGCAGAGAGCTCATGGAGACTTCGAGATCTTCCAAAATTGCATCAGATTCAGTCTGGTCGGCAAACGTCTTTTCGCCATTGGTGCCCTGGATCGTGTGAAGTGCCTTGTAGAACATGCCGCGCAGGCTAAGCGTCTTTTCGGCTTCGATAAGTTGCTTGATCGAATCGCCGTGCAGCACCGTCTGCATGAACTGTTTGGCCTGATTAAGGTTGAAAAGTTCGCGATTGGACTTGGCATCCCCCATTTGCAGAATGCCACGTTTTTTGTTCCACAGCGTGTTGGAGCGCGTCCGCATGGGGATCGGCAGCGAGATGTCGCCGCCTTTGAAGGCCGATTGCGCGACTCCCTCCGCGAGGTCGATGATTTTTGACATCGTCACCTTGTCGCGCTGCTGGATGCGCTTGTTGATTCGGTCGTTGGTTTTTACAGCGGGTTTTGATTTGGCCATGATGGATTCTGATTTGAGAGTGGAAACCGTTTCAGAACAGGCGGCCTTCGTCGCTGG
>JBBSFP010000095.1:0-8291 GCA_038238625.1 Tepidisphaerales bacterium | reverse complement strand
TGCGTAATGACGCCGGTCGGTTTGAATGTGGCAGTTGGAATCTGGCAGGCTTGTTCGGCTTGCGGGCGAGCATGGAATTGTTGAAGGAAGCGAGTATTGCCGAGGTGGCCGAGCGTGTTCGCACGATAACGGATCACCTGATTGCCGGGTTACAGCAGAAGGGGTATTCGGTTTTTTCGCCGCGTGATGGGTCAGAATGGAGCGGGATCGTTAGCTTCACTGCGTCAGATAAATCGACCCATGAAGCGATCGTTAAAACAATGCGGAAGGATCATCGTATTGAGATTGCACTGCGCGAGAGTCGGTTGCGATGTGCGCCGCATTTTTACAATACGGTCGAGCAGATTGATCGATTGCTCAAGGCGTTGCCTTGATTTGCCTCGACGCAAATGACTATTTGTCATTCTTGACGCCCGCCCGCTGTTGCCCAACAATAACATGATACTGAAATGACTCGCAAAGCCCGACTGGTTGTGGCGATGGCGCTGGTGGCGGCGGTGTGCGTTGAACGCACGCCGGCAGGTACCGCGCAGGTGTATCGGCCGGTTGCGGAGATGGCGCGGCAGTTCGTGGGGCGCATCGCGAGCACGCTCCGCAGTGGGGCCCCGGTGTCTGCCTTTCAGGCAATTCAGCCGCCCCTTACCATTGGGGTTCCGAGCTTGCATGTCCTGCTGGATACAGCGGAAACGGCGGCAGTGCAGTTTGCCCTTGCCCCGCAGCAATTCCCACTCCCGCCTCCCCTGGCCTGATGTCAACGCTTTGAGCAGCGCCTTGCAATTACACGTCCGGCATCCTGCTGGCGCACGTTTTCATTATTTATCGAGGTCCCATCATGGCCGTGAATCTTTCGAAGATCCTTATCAACATGTTCGGTAGCCGCAATGAGCGATTGGTCAAGCGGTATCACCGTTATGTCCAGCAGATCAATGCTGTGGAAGAGAAAGTCTTGGCGATGACCGATCCTGGCATGCGCGAGCGCGCAGCGGAGATGCGAGAAGGCCTTCGCAGCGGCAAATTCAGTTCATCTGATTTATTGCCAGAAGCGTTTGCAATCATGAGGGAATCGATGGATCGCCACATTGGTATCCGATCGATTTTCGATCCTGAAAATCATTTTGATCCTGACCGGTTTGATGACCAGATGCTGGAGGCCTACGACCAGGTGCAACAGCAGATGATCGTCAGTGGGCAACCCTGGCAACTGGTATCGATCCCACCGGAGATTTACTCGGCGGTGCGAAAGCTTTACCCGGAGTCACGGCCACCCTTTCGGGCACGTTGTTTTGATGTGCAGTTGATTGGGGGCATGGTTCTGTACGAAGGTCGAATCGCTGAGATGGCGACCGGTGAAGGCAAAACCTTCGTCGCGCCGCTGGCGTGTTTCATGCGTGTTTTGGAGGGGTTCCATTGCCATGTGGTCACGGTCAATGATTACCTGGTGCGGCGCGATGCCAACTGGGTGCGACCCGCGTTTGAAAATTTGGGGATGTCGGTTGGGTTCATCCAATCCGACATGGAAGCCGGGGGTGCCGAGCGTCGTAAGCAGTATGAAAGCGATGTCACCTATGGCACCAACAGCGAGTTTGGTTTCGATTATCTGCGCGACAACATGAAGGTGCGCGTTTCTGAGCAGGTGCAGGGGGCCTTGGATTTTGCCATCGTCGACGAAGTGGACAGCATCCTGATTGATGAGGCACGCACGCCTTTGATCATCAGCGGCGCGGCCCATGACGATGCGCCCAAATATCGCGCAGCCGACCTGGTGGCTCGCAAGGTCATTGATCTCAATCGTGGGTACGCCAACATTGAAAAAGCCATCGATGCAGCCCGCCGAGCAATCAAGGTCACGCAAGCAGACGAGGAAAAAGCCAAGGGAGACAAACGGCTGCTGGAGGCCGCGGCGCAGAAGCGTGCGAACGCCGAGCGCATGCTGGAAGAGGCCGAGAAGGCCAAGGAATCAGTCACGCAATACATCGAAGTTGAGCTGGATCGCAAGACGGCGCGGTTAACGCACGAGGGAATCGCCTCCGCGCAGGAGGCGGCGGGGGTTGGCAGCTTTTATGTTGGTAACAACATGGAATGGCCGCACTTGATGGAGCAGGCCCTGCGCGCTCACATTTGTTTTGAGCGTGACAAGGATTACGTCGTCGAAAAGCAGACCGACCCACGCTTCAGCGAGGTTTGTATTGTCGATGAATTCACGGGGCGCAAAATGCAGGGGAGGCAATGGTCCGATGGCCTGCACCAGGCGGTGGAAGCCAAAGAACGCGTCAACATTAAGGAGGAAACGCAGACGCTGGCGACAATTACCCTGCAGAATTTCTTCAAGCTTTATCGCGCTCTTTCGGGCATGACCGGCACCGCACAAACCGAAGCGGAGGAATTCGACAAGATCTATCGGTTGGACGTGGTGTCGATTCCCACCAATCGTCCGGCCGTGCGGGCGGATTCCGATGATCGCGTTTATCGCACCGAAAAGGAAAAGTGGGAGGCCATTGTGGACGAGGTGCGCGAGGAGAGTGACAAGGGCCGCCCCGTGCTGGTCGGCACCACCACGGTGGAAAAGAGCGAGATGCTCTCCAACATGCTCAAGCGAAAATACGGCATCGAGCATGAAGTGCTTAACGCCAAGCAGCACGAGCGCGAGGCCCACATCATTCTGAAGGCCGGTCAACAGCATATGAATGTGCACGGTGAAACCGTGGGTAATGTGACGATCGCCACCAACATGGCCGGGCGGGGCACCGATATCAAACTGTCGGCTGATACCACCAAGGCGGGGGGCCTTCACGTCATCGGCACCGAGCGTCACACGGCCCGGCGGATTGACAACCAGCTGCGGGGGCGATCTGGTCGGCAGGGTGACCCAGGTTCGTCGCGCTTTTATGTGTCGCTGCAAGATGAATTGATGGCCATGTTCGCCGGCGAGTGGACGATCAAAGTGCTGGGCTGGCTGGGGATGGAAGAGGGCATGGCCATTGAAGACAAGCGCATCAGCGGGGGAATTCTGCGGGCTCAGAAGAAGGTGGAAGAACGCAACTTCCTGGCGCGCAAAAACCTGCTGGAATACGATGATGTCATGGACCGGCAGCGCACCACTTTTTATGGAATGCGGCAACGCGTACTCGAGGGACGCCAGGTCGATGAGATCATCTGGGACATGATCGGGGACGCCATCAAGGACGCCGTCGATCGCTACATCACCAAAGACTACGTAGCAGCTACCGTCTCGGAGTGGGCGCGAACCAATTTCAACGTCGAAATTGATGCCTATGACCTGCGGGGGATGCGCGATTACAGCGACCTGGTCGATTACATTCGCGCCCGGGCTCGCGCAGAAGTTGACACCAATATCACCAGCACCCTGGTGGAATTCACCGGCGAAGATGAAACGGATTCGGGTAACTGGGATGCGCGCAACCTTTCATCCTGGGCGATGAGCCGATTCCAGGTGCAGTTGAGCCAAAGCCAGATCCGCCGCATGACCCTCGAAGAACTGGAAGGGCGTTTGCGTGCTGCAGCGGTGGAGCAGATTGAAAATCGCGCGATGACCGGGCTGGACCGACTTCTCGACCGTCTCTTTGCCGAGACAGCACTTGCCAATTGGGCGATCGACAAATTCGGGATCGAAATCAAACCCGAAGAGATGATGGCGGATGTTAAAACCCGCACCATTCTTAGCTCGGAAGACATCGTCAAGCTGATCGAAAATCGTGCCCGGGCCGCCTATCGGCAGCGGGAAATTGAGTACCCCGTCGATCATGTGCTGACCTTTGCGTTCGCCAATCAGGAAAGTCACACCGACAATCCGTATGCAGCCGACTACCTGCGGGCGTGGGTGAAAAACAAGTACCACCAGGAGATCAGCTTCGAGGAAATTCGAGGCAAGACGCTGGACACGATTCGCCAGCGTATGCTGCAGATGCAGGCGGACCATTCAAAGCCAGAAAACATGGCGAGGGAAGTTGATGATCTGATCAAGGCGCATCCCGATGAGACGGAACTTCGACAAGCGTTCAAGGATCGCTACGGGGTGACGTTGCGGGTGGATGAGTGGAGCAGCGGAAGCACGGCTGGGGCGGCGCGGTTACCGGAGCGCGTGTTCGGACTGGATGGCAGACCGTTGCACTACACACCGGCGCGCCAGCCTGCCGACGACGAGGATACCGGGGGGCGCAAAGTGGCACTGGATATGCGCGCGGCGCTCATAGCGCGCGTACACGAAGTGTATCGCGCCGAGCTGACGGAGTTAGAGCAGTTTGTACTGATTCAAATCTTCGATGAGAGCTGGAAAGACCACCTTTATGCGATGGACCTCCTGAAGAATGGCGTCGGTTTAATGGGGTTCGCCGAGCGCGATCCGCGCATCGTCTATAAAAAGCAGGGTTTTGAATATTTCGAACAGATGATGGCGGGCGTGCGCGACAAGGTGACGGATTTGATTTTCCGCGCTCGAGTGACCACCCAGGTCGCGCCGCGCAGCAATTATCGCGAGACTGCAGCAGTGCACGAGGATGCCGGCGGATACGGGGTAGCCGAAAACGTGTCGCGCACGGCTGCGGCGGTGGAACCGCTCCAGCCGATCAGCCAGTCGGCCGGCGAAGGGGGGGAAGTGCCCGAAGCGAAGGTTAAAACAATTGTGCGCGAGGCGCCAAAGGTGGGCCGTAACGATCCCTGCCCGTGCGGCAGCGGCAAGAAATACAAGAAGTGTTGTGGTGCAGAAGCCGCATAATGCAAGACCTGTAAATGAAAAGAAGTGACCCATACATGTAAACTATTGCGATCTCTAATGACTGGGCAAGCTGGGCTTGGTGCGGATTCGCCATTTCGTTCGGTCGGGATGGCTTATTATCTATGTATCGAGCCATTGTGCTCCGGGCCTATTTATGCGGCCAAGTTAATACTTGTCATGCCCTGATATTGGGTGTAACGTTTTGCTCAACCACAGCCCGTGGGTGTTTTCACTGGCGTGGCATTCTCGAAGTGGTCAGCAAAGGGAGCCAATGTCGACACAGAGCGCCAAGCGTTCGCGCCAAAATCGTATCAGTCGTTTTGATGGCGAAGCGAAGGTTCACCACGCCGCGGGGTCGGTTGTGCACGCGATGATGGAGGGACTGGAGGATCGCCGAATGCTGTCGGCTTCGGTGCTGCGCCCAGACCATGTGGTTATCGTGATTGAGGAGGATCGCTTTGCTGATGCGCTTGGGGATTCGGCTCATCTTCCTTACGTGAACCAGTTAGCGCAGACTGCGCTGGTGTATACGAATTCGCATGGTGTGGGGCATCCGAGCGAGCCTAACTACTTGGCGCTTTTTTCCGGGTCCACGCAGGGGGTGACCGATAACGGGACCAACCACAATTTCCCGGGTGTGCAGAACCTCGCCAGCCAGCTTAATTCCTCGACTTACAACGCACAGTACCAGAGTTTTGCCGGTTATTCGGAAAACCTGCCGCACGATGGGGACACCACCACGAAGATCGCCGGCGACCCTAATAACTTGTCGGCCCCGCCGGATTTGTATGTGCGGAACTACAACCCGATGGCGATGTTCAGCAATGTGGGTACCCAAAACGGCGTGAGTGTTCCCAATTCTGCGGTGAATCTGCGCTTCAGCGATTTTCCGACTTCCGCCAATTACAATAACCTTGCCAATGTCAGTTTTGTCATCCCCAACAATCTGCACAACACCCATGGCTCTAACGAGCAGGCCCCCTGGGCCGCTGACCCCAGCGACTACGATCAGCTTCGCACTGCGGCTGATACCTGGTTGCAGCAGAACATCAGCGCCTACGCGCAGTGGGCGACAACCCACAACAGCCTGCTGATCATTACGGGTGATGAAGAAGAAACCGATTCCACCCCGACCAGCTCGATCGACACGCTGATTACCGGCGACCCGCGGCTGTTCGTGGCCGGTACAAATTCCACTTCAATCAACCATTTCACACTTAACCGCACGCTTGAGGATATGTACAGCCTTTCCTACCTGGGTGTGACGGGTGGCGTGGCCGGGTTAAACGCCAATGCCAGTGGCCAGTTGGTTCCTGACGGATCGGTCAACAATCAAATAACCAGCACCTCGCTGAGTTCCACTAGTCCTTCGTCGGTGTTTAAACAGTCGGTGACGTTTACCGCGACCGTCACTGCTGCCACCGGCACACCGTCGGGGTCAGTCAATTTCTTAGACGGAACAACTTTGCTCGGGACCGGCACACTAAACGCCAGCGGTGTGGCGAAGCTGACTCTTTCGACCCTGGCGGTCGGCGGGCATTCCGTCAGCGCTGCCTATACGGGCGTGAGTGGCTTCTCCGCCAGCACTTCGTCCACGGTGTTACAGACCGTCACGCAGGCCTCCAGCAGCACTTCGCTGGCTGCATCAGCAAATCCGGCGGTGGTGGGGCAGTCAGTCACGTTCACGGCGACCGTTGCGAGTGTTTCCCCCAGCATTGGGACTCCGGGTGGCACGGTAACCTTCAATGACGGTGCCACCGTGCTGGGAACCGCGACACTCAGTGCCGGCGCGGCGACTTTCACGACCAGCACGCTCGCGATCGGGAGTCACTCCATTACCGTTAGTTATGCGGGCAACTCCAACTATTCCTCGAGCGCATCGGCTCCACTGACATCCACGACCAATCAGGCAGCCACAACAACCAGTCTGGCCTCCTCGAAAAATCCGGCCGCGCCTGGCACATCGGTGACTTTCACCGCCACCATTTCCGTCACCGGACCGGGGGGTGGAAAACCTGACGGCAACGTTGACTTCTACGACGGCGCAACCTTGCTGGGCAGCGGTGCTGTAAACACCTCCGGCATTGCGAGCTTTTCAACCACGGCACTCACGCTGGGGTCGCACTCCATCACGGCCAATTACGGGGGGAGTGGGAACTATACGGGCAGCACCTCGCCGGTGTTGACGCAGACCATTAGTTCCGTGGTTACGATTCCTCCGGCACCAACCGGCATCAGCGCCAGTAAGAATTTCGGCGATCGCATCGAAATCACCTGGGCCGCCTCCAGTGGGGCCGCCACCTATGAAGTGTGGCGCAACACCACCAACAGCTCATCTTCAGCCGCGCGCATTACTTCGCCCGATGTGTCGACACTCATTTACAAAGACACCACGGCGACGGTTTCCAAAACCTACTACTATTGGGTGAAGGCTAAGAACTCCGCCGGCACCAGCGGCTTCAGCGCATCGGCCAGCGGGCTTCGGGTTGTACCCGGGCCGGCCAATGACAACTTCGCATCAGCCACTGGTCTCACCGGTTCCACGGTGACCACCACCGGCACCAATTCCAACGGGACAAAAGAAGTTGGTGAACCCAACCATGGCGGAAATACCGGCGGCAGGTCGGTGTGGTATGCCTGGACGGCACCCACTTCAGGAACGGTCACGCTCGACACCAAGGGTAGTAACTTCGACACCACCCTCGGGGTCTACACTGGTAACTCAGTTTCGACACTGACGACCATCGCGTCGAACGACGATGATTATGTGAACGGTTTGACGACCAGCAAAGTCACATTCAATGTGACCGCGGGGACAACCTACTATTTTGCGGTTGACGGCTACAGCGGCGTCGCAGGAAGCATCGTTTTGAATCTAAAGTTGGTTTAACCAGCAACGGGTCAGTCGGCTGAGTTGAAACAGGTGAGCCTCGTCCCCGCCGCGCGAGCGTCGACCTACGCCGTGGCTTTTTCCATCCGCCATTCAATTCGCGGCGCATCGCCCCATAGGTTGTCCAAGTCATAGTAATGCCGGGCATCATCGCTGAAGACGTGCACCACCATGTCCACATAGTCGGTCAGCATCCACGATTGGCTTTCATATCCGGATCGCGTGATAGCACGGTAATCGTGCAGTTGCGCCATCTCTTCGATCTCTTCGCAGGCACTGCGCATTTGCCGCGGACTGGTGCCGCTGGCGATCAGGAAGAAATCAGTGACTGGGCTAAGACCGGTCACCTGCAGCAGGATTACGTTGTGGCATCGCGTATCGGCAGCCATCCGGGCGGCAGCGATCGCAAAGCTGCGAGAGGTTTCAAGCCGTAGCGTCTGGGGATCGACGCCCTCCACGGCGGGGGCCATTGCGGCAATGCCTTTGGTCCCTTTTTTGAGACGTGGTTTGCGAGGTTTTTTTTTGGCCGAATCGGTGGCCTCAGCCTCATGTGCGGCATTCGTTCCCGCCTTGAAATCTTCAGTCGCGATGATCCACCTCCAGGAAATATCTTTGCTCAAGTGCGTGGGCGTTCACCCGCGCCGCGTCGTCTCCATTGTAACACGATAG
>JBBSFP010000094.1:0-8320 GCA_038238625.1 Tepidisphaerales bacterium | reverse complement strand
GTGATCCAGCGGTATTTTAGGATTTTGGATTCAACAGACAGAGCCTAGCTGCGTCCCTTTATCAGGTCCTTACGTCTGCACCATCTGCGCGGTCTGCACTAACGCCGTTTTCAGCGCCAAGTACAAAGACCTCCTCGCCCGTTGCATAGCCAAAAAGTTCGCCTTCGTCGCCTGTGCCAGGAAACTTCTCAGAATCCTCAATGCCCTCGCCCGCGACGGCGTCCGTTACCCCATTCAAAACATCCAAAATCTTGCCTCGGAGGCTTGACTGTTAATACAGCCGCTCCAAAACGGGACCGTCAATTTCGAGGAACGCCCTGGAGGGCGTCACTCTGTGACGCTTCCCCCTCGCGCGTGGCAGGTCAATCCCGGGGCGGCAGGTCGGCCCCGGCGGCAGGGACCGCCGCCCCCGGGACGGGCTTCCCGCGCGGCCGGTCGACCGCGCGCGGCTGGGATTACGCGATCCTTTTTGAACAACTGGCTCGTGCGGGCACCATCGGCAGGGGCGGGAAAGCGGTTTTTATTCTGACGTTCGCAGAATAAACAGGCGCGTGCAATACGGCAGGTACAAACGTATCATCAATGTGGCGTAAGTAGGTCGGTAAGCGGTCGGTGAAATAATTTACCGGGCTGCTGTTGATCAAGTCGCTCCCCCCTAACATTCGATACACAACGAGGCAATCGTATATACCGCCGCGTGAGTGAAGTTTGTTACGGACGGCAGTGGCATTGGTCGATGTTGGAATGATTCGTGTCAGGAAGGCCAGGCAATGCCGAGTAATCATCGCACCGGAAACGGTGGCGGCGGGGGAAACAGCCCGGGAAGCGGTTCCGGTGGAACCGGTAGCTCCGGCGCGGCAAATCAGTCTAACGCTTCTACCCCTACCGGCGGCTCAGGCGGCGGGGGGGGTGGTGGCGGCTTCCGAGGACGACGCGTGACCACTTGCTCTTTCTGCGGTAAATCTTCCCGTGATGTCGGTCCCATGGTCGAAGGACCCTCCGATGTCTACATCTGTGCCAACTGCGTCGACCTGGCGCACAACATCATTCGCCAGGAAAAACGCAAGCTCACCAACACCCAGCCGCTTTTTACCACCATCCCCACGCCCCGGCAGATCAAGGAATATCTTGATCAGTACGTCGTCGGGCAGGGGTATGCCAAAAAGGGCCTGGCCGTCGCGGTGCACAATCATTACAAGCGCCTCAGCGCCACCGAGAGTGCCAGCGCTACTGCGGGCAGCACCACCCCAGCCACCAAATCGACCACCGATGAAGTGGAAATCGACAAAAGCAACGTGCTGCTGATCGGCCCGACCGGCAGCGGTAAGACCCTTCTGGCACGCACGCTGGCGCGCATCTTGAACGTGCCGTTCGCCATTGGCGATGCCACCACCTTGACCGAAGCCGGCTACGTGGGCGAAGACGTCGAGAACATTCTCCTGAAATTGTTGCAGAGCGCCGATTACGATCTGGAAGCCGCCCAGCGCGGGATCATCTACATTGATGAAATTGACAAGATCGGCAAAACGCAAAACAACGTCAGCATCACACGCGATGTATCCGGTGAAGGCGTGCAGCAGGCGCTGCTGAAAATGCTCGAGGGCACCGTGGCCAACATCCCGCCACAGGGCGGCCGCAAGCATCCCGAGCAGCAATACATTCAGATGGATACCACGCAGATCTTGTTTATCTGTGGCGGAACGTTTGTGGGGCTTGAGGACATCATCCGCAAACGGCTGGGTAAGAGGCAGATCGGTTTTAACAGCGAAAACACCCCCAACGAATCAGCGCGCGACCGGGCGGATGTCTTGGCCCAGGTGCAGCCTGAAGATTTGGTCGAATACGGGATGATTCCCGAGTTTGTCGGCCGCTTGCCGCTGTGCGCGACGCTCGAACCGCTGGATGTCAAGACGTTGATCAACATTTTGACGGAACCCAAGAACGCGTTGGTGAAGCAGTACCAGAAATTTTTCCGGCTTGAGGGTGCGGAAGTGACGTTCACCCCCGGCGCGCTGGAACTCATTGCCCAGCGGGCTTTGAAGCGTGATACCGGTGCCCGCGCCTTGCGCGCGGTGTGCGAAGAAATCATGCTCGAGCTGATGTATCGCCTGCCGGACCACGGCAACGGCGGGACCTTCGTGATCGATGAAGACGTGGTCGCGGGTCGGCAGAGCTTGTTTGAACTGAAACCGGGGCTGCGGAAAGAATCGGCCTGATCCCAACCGGGGGGAGCAGGTTGCACGGGGGCAAGGACATCAAATCGGAAGTATCTACTTCCGTATTGCGGGGCTTGATTTCCGAAGGCTGCCGTGTCCAAGCGCGGCAGCCACTGATTCACTGGGAGTGGACATGAGCGAAGTTACATTGATTCCTTGGACGGTGGTCGTAATAGGTCGATGGAATCATCGATCTTGACCCCGGCAAACATTGCGCAGAAGCTTCTTGGGCTGCCGGAATCCGAGCAAATTCAAGTAGAAATCCCGATCAACGTAGCGGCACCTCCCAGAGTTCGCCGCAGCGGAGTCGCCATTTCCGTCGAAGAGCATAAATTAATGATCGAGGTTGATCGAGGGAACTACACTGCTCTCGCCGTCGCGCTACAGGCGGCATCTAAAGCCGTGGATTGGCTGAGGGAAACGCCGTTTGCCGCTACAGGCGTAACCGTCACATTTAGCATTGACGAGGTGACCACGGAAGCACCTACAGGAACTAATAAAAAGTGGGACGACTCCCTTGCCAGCGACTATAAAATCAGTCGTCACATTGCGGGAAGGGCGGTGCAATGGGATGATAGTCGCATCCTCATCGTCGCTGATCGGGGAGAAGACGGAAGTGGTATGGTCGTCATTAATTTTGAGAGAAGGTCAAATAATTTTGTGGAGTTAAAGGGTTTGCTCGACAAGCCCGTAGAGGATTTCAAAGCGCACATCGAAAAGTTGTTGGCGCACTTAAAAACGGGAGGCGTGTCATGAGAACTCAATTCGTTCCAACGGCGGCAAATTTTCAGCAGGCACCTCCGTCTATGGGTGTTGAAGAAGGACGTTCGGGTTTGGGTTTGCTTTTCGGCCATGAACAGCGACAGATCGTTTACGCAAACGCGCCCGCAAGGATCGGCGATGATTACGCAATCAGTCGGGCTGGTGACGAGGCTTTTATGGGGACAATTGGCAAGCTCAAGGAACACATCGCCAGCAGACTCGGAAAGGCTGTCAAGGGCTTCGAAGTTGAATACGCCGACAACCTGCCCGACTGCATTGACTTTGTTGCATTGATCGCATGGACCGGTGAAATTGATAGGGTATTGCGAATGGCGTTGCGGGAAGAGCTGAACAAGATCATTTCATCGTCGGAGTCGCCATCGGTTCGTGAGCGCGTAATCGTGAATTTCCGATGATATGGCAGACTTTGATTCAATGGACTTCGTGAATGTTGCGCTGGAGCTAACAACTTCAAGCTCCACCGATCAACAGGCATATTCGCGGACGGCGCGCGTATTATGCGTCATATGGCCTTATGCGCAGAAATTTGCAGCAGAGGCACAATCACAGATTCGGAACAGCGGGGAAGCACGGTAATATGATTCATGCCCTTATGTCGGACGTTCGCCGCGTCCGATTAACTGCCGTTGGCGCATGGATGAAGCAGCTAATAGAATGGAGGGTGAGGGCGGATTATCGATGGGAGTCTACATCAAATCTGAGCTTGGACGACGCAATGGATGCCATCGATGTCGCGAACAAGGTTGCGGTGTTGATCGCTGGTTTGACTCCGACAGATTGGGCATATATCAACCAAAGAATCGACAGCTGAATTTATACCGTTAGCTGCTTGAATTTCCCCACGTAAGGTGGGCGCGGCCAAGCGACTAATTGAGTCCAGCTTCGAACGCTTCGGGGCTTTGGTAGCCTAACGATCTGTGCAGCCGATGGCGATTGTAGAACACCTCGATGAATTCAAAGATCCATGCCCTCGCTTGCTCATGCGTGGCGTAACGCTCGTGGTGAACCAGTTCGATCCTTCATAGTTTTTCCTTGACGGCCGTTTGCCGCCGATTGATAATCCGTGGTTCATGGCGAAGTACCGGTTGGACAGCATCGCCGATCTGGCGCGGCAGTTGGTCTTCTCACCGACTGATGCGCGGAGCGCGCAGGTCACCGCTGCCGAAGTTTTACTGCACACCATTGAACCCACGCGTGCCTATCCGCTTGATTTTGTGATCTTTCGCATCACGGGTTTCCAGCGAAAACAGGCCACGGATCAGCCGTTGACGGGGGAATTTCTGACGGGCATGGCCTTGCAGCACGATATCGGGCTGCTCATTGAACAGCTCAGTGACACCCTGAATGTGGCCACCGCCTCGCTGCGGGAGCCGGTTCTTACCATTGATGATGTCTGCCAGAAATTTAACGTCACCAGCAAGACGATTCAGCGTTGGCGTCGGCGTGGGCTGGCGGCACGGCGGTTTATCTTCGCCGATGGCAAGCGCCGGGTGGGTTTTCTGCTGGCCAGCGTTGAGCGATTCTTCGCGATGCATCATGAGCGGTCGTTGGGTGAGACCAACCTTTCGCAGGTGAGCGATCCGGAGCATGCCGACATTCTGCGCCGGGCGCAGCGACTGGCACTGCAGGGGTGCTGGGCTTCAGAAATCAGCCGACGCATTGGCCGACGCCTGGGGCGTTCGCCGCTGACCGTGCAGCACACGATTCGCAAGCATGATGAGGAACAGCCCGCCTCGGCGATTTTTCCATTGGCGGGAGCGCCACCGACCGAAGAGCAGCGGGCCATCGTGTTCCGGGGTCATAAGCGCCAGGTTTCGCTCAAGGCAATCGCCCGACGGTTGAACTGGCGTCGCGCCGCCGTGGCACGGGTGCTGCTCGAAGAGCGCGCGGCAGTGTTAAACCGCAAGAAGGTCCGCTTCATCGATGATCCGCTTTATCACGATCACCACGCCCCCCAGGCCATCGCGGCGATGATGGGAAGCGGAGAATTGGCCAGTGCGGGTGGCAGTCGCAAAGAGGAGCTGCGGATCCCGCGCGATCTTACGCCCTATCTGCAGGCGCTTTATCGCACGCCCCTGCTCACGCCCGCCGCAGAGCGGTCACTATTTTTGAAATTCAATTTCGAGAAATACCAGTTCGTCACAGCGCGGCGTCGGCTGGAGGTGCAGTTCGCACGAAACGCCGATCTGCTGCTGCTCGAACAGTTGCTCAAGCGTGTGGTGGAAACCAAGAACCGCATCATCAGCGCCAACTTAAGGTTAGTGGTGAGCATTGCCCGCAGGCACCTTCGCCCGGGCATTGAAAACCTCTCATTGATGGAATTGATCAGCGAGGGGAACCTCACTTTGATGCGCGCGGTGGAAGGGTTTGACGTCCACAAAGGACACCGCTTCAGCACGTATGCCACGCTGTCATTAATGAAAGCCTTCGCCCGCAGCGTGCCGCTGATGCGCAGCGGCGGCCGCAAATTGCGTCACGGGGTGCGCTTGCTGGGCGATGCCCCGCTGGCACTGTTGGCCGATCAACGGCAGCCGCTGCTGACCGAGCGCATCATGCAGCGCGATCAAGTTCGCCAACTGCTCGAACGCCTGGATGAAAACGAACGGCGCGTCCTCGCAGCGCACTATGGATTGTCGGATGGCTCTCGCGATCGTGTCGATGTGAGTGGGCTGGATCTTCCCGCCCCCCCCCGTAATTCCACCTATCGCGAGCTGGGGAGAAGGCTGGGGATGTCCAAGCAGCGGGTCCAGCAAATCGAGCAGGGTGCGCTGGCAAAGTTACGCACCTTAGTCCCCACGGCGGCATCACTCGAGCGCCCGCGCTGAGCTGGGCTGCCTGCATTCGCACCATTCTTCTGTGTAGTCCACGGCTTTCTAAATCGAAGGCGGAATTGATGAATTTTATGCGGGCATTGGCAATGGTTGCAGCGGGATTGGTCGCGCTTTTATGCAGCGCGGGAAGCTCGTGGGCTGACGCGGTGGCGGCCATGTCGGGGCCGGTGTCGGCGCCGCCCTGCGCGCCCGCGACTCGAAGCGCCACTAAGCCGGATGAGGCCCGTGGGCGCGACCTGCTGGCCAGCGGGGCGCTTGCCGCCGGGCCCTCCGGGGCGGCGATGGGGCCTGTACAAAATAATGCGCGGGGCAAAAATGCTCCGCTGGCGATGAAGCAGGGGATTGGCAACGGCAACGGGGGCGCTGTGCGCGAGCAGCAGCGCCGGTCAATTCAAGCGCAGGAAACGCAAATGCGCGCGATGCCTTTGTTCAACGACAAACAATACAAGCAAAGCGAGTTGACGCATCTCAAGCTCGTCAACGGACAACTGCACGCAGAACTCCTCCCCGGTATGCCCAACTCACAGGTGCGCATCGGCGTGATCGGTTCAAAATCACTTTGGGTGGGTAACATGCAGCCCAACCTGCAGTCGTTCACCGGTTCCATTCAGCGCTTTGATTTCGACCAGTTGGATGACAATCAGTACTACCTGACGTCGCTCAGCATTTATCCCGGAGGAATGAACCTGCAGGTGAATGGCATCGGCCGATATGCTTCGTTGCAGGCCGCACCCGGCCGGGTCCTCCTGTACGTGATGGAAACCGATAAGGAAACCGGCCAGACGAAGCAAACGGTGATGCTCAATGAGCAAAGCCTGCAGGAGCTAAGGAGCAAACATCCGCAGGAAGTCCGCCGCATTCTGGTGCCGATCCTGGTGCGTTTGTGCGGCGAAAACCCGTTGAGCCCTGGCGCGGGGGATATCTACGGCGCGCTGACGGAGCTGCAACCTGATGCCGCCGCCACGCAGGCCATCAGGGGGCTGCTGCCACGTTTGGATGCCGATGCGATTTCCGAGCGTGATGCCGCCACCGCTGAGTTACAAAAGCTCGGCCGCGCCGGGGTATTGGCGGCGATGCGGATGGATCAAAGCAACCTGAGCGAGGAACAGAAGGCGCGGTTGCAGGCATTCATATCCAGCCAGCGGACCAACGCCGAGATCGATGATGCCACCGCTGCCAACGATCCCGACTTTTTGATCGACTGCCTCGATGATGCGGATGCCGCGATTCAGCAAGCTGCGCGGCAACGGCTGCAGAAGTTGATCGGCCATGACGTGAAGCTGGATGAACACCTGACGGGTGAAGCGCGCCAGGCAGCGCTGGACCAATTACGCGATGCGATTCGCAAGCAATTCCCGACGAAACTCACCCCGCCCGCACCCAACGCCCCCGCGCCTGCGGAAAACAGCCGCGACCACGGCAAGGTTTGGACCCACTAGCTTTGCAGGAGCGATCGGTGCAGGATGATGATGAGTTTGACTGGCGGTGATGATTTCGAATGGCGGCCGGAGCACGCGCGGCAGCGCTGGCTTGGAGCAGGGGCATGGCTGATTGCTTTTGCTCTTGCCCTGCTGCTGGATTTGCCGGTGGCAACATGGGTGCGAGATTCGGGGGTGGCGGGGCATGTAAAAGGGCACTGGTTTGCGGAAATAATCAAGTTGCTGGGGTGGTATCCTGTGACGTTGCTGATCGCGGTGGGGGCAGGGCTCTTACAAAAGCATGGGTGGGCGGCGGGGCTTTTTGTCGCCCTCAGCGGCGCGGTGAGCGGCGTCAATTGGGTCATCAAGTGGATGGTCGGCCGGGTGCGGCCTTTCAAATACGTCGGCGATACAGGTGCTGCCAGACCGTGGCACGTCTGGCCATTCAACGATGGCGTTTACGGCCTGTTTCACACACCGGCGCTCTGTTTTCCATCGGGTCACGCCACGCTTTCAGCGGCAACGGCAGTGTCGTTGGCAGCACTCTGGCCGCGCTGGCGGTGGTGCTTCTACCTCTGCGCGGCGGTCGTCGGGGCCGAACGGGTCGCTGAAAACGCCCATTACCTGTCGGATGTAATTGCCGGAGTGGGGCTGGGCACCGTGAGCGTATGGGCCGTGCAAAAGTGGATCATGCCGGCGGTATCCGCCAGCAAACACTCTGGTCATTCACCCCATGCCCCCGGCTGTTCAGCGATGAGCGTTGGTGGTACCAATGCCGCTGTGGATTCATCGGCTTTGCCATTTCTTTCATTGGTGATCCCGGCTTACAACGAGCAAGAGGTTGTGCCGGCGCTGCTGCAGCGCGTGGCTGGTGCATTGGCGCAGATCGGCCAGCCGTTTGAAGTGATCATTGTCGACGATGGGTCCACCGATGATACGCCGCGCCTGCTCGCCGAGTATGTTACCCTCCGGTAGAGTACTTACGGAAGGGAGATGGCTTGATGCGCTATATTGCGGACGCCGCGGAGGCGATTGGCGAGGTGAGCGAGGACGTGGTGGTGGTCGGGGGCTT
>JBBSFP010000093.1:0-8321 GCA_038238625.1 Tepidisphaerales bacterium | reverse complement strand
ATCGTGCGCGCCGCTGATGATAAACGCATCACGCTTGAAAGCGTTTTGCCACCGAAAATCGAGCGTTTCCCCTGGGCCGGGCACCTGGGGCTGCATTTACTGCAGCAGGTCATCGATCGGATCGAGTCGGCGGGTACCACGCTCGTTTTTACCAACACGCGCTCACAATCTGAATTATGGTTCGCGGCAATCACCGTTGCGCGCGGCGACTGGCTCGATAAAATTGCCATCCACCATGGCTCCATCGATCGCAAGACCCGGTTAAAGACCGAGCAGATGCTGAGGCTGGGGGAAGTACGCGCGGTGGTATGCACATCGAGCCTGGACCTGGGTGTGGACTTTTGGCCGGTCGATCAGGTGATCCAGATTGGGAGCCCCAAAAGCATCGCCCGTGCGATGCAGCGCGCCGGGCGATGCGGGCATCGGCCGGGTGAGACCAGCCGGATTTTGTGCGTGCCGACACAGGCTTTTGAATTGGTGGAATTCTCGGCGGCGCGGCATGCAATCGGGGTGCGACACATCGAAACTCGACAGCCCATCGAGATGGCCCTGGATGTGCTCGCGCAACATGTGGTCACGGTGGCGGCGGGGGGGGGATTTGATTCCGCGGAACTCTTGGCCGAGGTGCGCTCCACCCATGCCTTTGCCGCGCTCACTGTCGAAAACTGGGGCTGGGTTATGGATTTTGTCGAACGGGGCGGAAGCACGCTGATGGCTTATCCGCGCTTTGCGCGCATCCGCCGCGGCGAGGATGGACGGTGGACCGTTGCCTCCGATGCAATTGCCCGGATGCATCGAATGGGAATCGGCACCATTACATCTGATGGCTCAGTCGGCGTGCAGTACCTGCGCGGCAAGCGCCTGGGGACCGTTGAGGAATCGTTTATCGCCAAGCTGCGCCCCGGCGATACCTTCGCTTTTGCCGGAAAGGTGCTGGAATTTGTTCGGGTATATCAAATGAGCGCAATCGTGCGGCCCGCCAGGCGCCGCAGCGGGCTGGTGCCACGCTGGATGGGGGGAAAGCTACCGATGTCCGCAAGCCTGGCCGATGCGGTGCGCCAGCGCATGGAGGAAGCGGCCGACGAGAATTACGCAGATTGCGAGATGCAAACCGTGCGTCCCATTCTTGATTTGCAGCGCCGCTGGTCTGCCATTCCGCGGGCCGCGCAATTGCTGATCGAACAGACGCGCACGCGCGAGGGGCACCACCATTTCTTGTATCCATTCCAGGGGAAACTGGTGCATGAGGGACTATCCGCGCTGCTGGCATTTCGCCTGGCCCATCGCGGCATCTCACCGGTGACGGCTACTTTCAACGATTACGGGTTGGAGTTGCTCTGCCCGTCCGAAATGCCACTAAACCAGGAGGATTATCGCCAACTTCTGTCCCCCGCAGAACTCGTGGCGGATATTGTGGAGTGCGTTAACAGCAGCGAATTAGCGCGGCGGCACTTTCGCGAGATCGCTCGAATTGCCGGGTTGCTCGTGCAAACCCGCCCCGGTGCCCAACGCAGCGTGAGGCAACTGCAAGCCTCCAGCGAATTGTTCTTCGATGTGTTCAAGGAATTCGACCCCGAGAATCTGCTGATGCAGCAGGCTCGCCGAGAGGTGCTCGATCGACAACTTGAATTTACGCGGTTGCAAAATGCGCTAGAGCGGATCGCGCAGCAGGAAATCCTGATCATGACTCCTAAAAAACTTTCTCCGCTTTCGTTCCCCCTCTGGGCCGAGCGCATTGCCTCGCAGCAATTGCGCATGGAATCAGGTAAAGATCGTATTGAACGCCTCGCGCGCCAGCTCGAAGCGGCTGCCGCTCAGGAATAGCATAAGCCTCATGTTGACGCCGCCCAAAGGATCGATCGCAATCAAGTTTGCAGATCGCGCGCTGCACCTGCTGTCGGAGCGCGCCATCTGGTGGCCGGGCCGATCGGCGCTGGTGATTTCGGATGTGCATCTGGGGAAGGCCGCATCATTCCGGCACATAGGTGTGCCGGTGCCCTCCGGTGCGACGGCAAAGGATTTGGCCCGCCTCTCCCGTTTGCTGCATGTGACCCAGGCCAGGCAACTGATCGTGCTGGGGGATTTTCTGCACTCACGCATCGCTCGGCAGGTCGAAGTGCTACAGGCCATCACCCAATGGCGCACATCGCATGCGGCCATTGAGCTGCTGCTTATCCGCGGCAATCACGACCGCTCCGCCGGGCACCTGCCGACAGAATGGAACATCGAGCAAGTTGAAGAACCGTTCATGCAGGACGGCATTTGCCTGGTGCACGATGCCCAATGTGCCAAAGCCTGTCCTACCTTGTCCGGGCATGTGCACCCGGTGGTTTCCGTGCAGGATTACGACCGCTCCAGCATTACGCTGCCTTGTTTTGCCGTCGACGAATGCTGCATCATTCTCCCCTCGTTCGGCACCTTTACCGGTGGCCACCGCATGCGTAGCCAGCCCGGCCGCCGTATCTACGCGCTGGCGGCCGATCGCGTGATTGCGCTAGCAAAGACAGTGTGATTTCACGAGGCGGTGTCTAAAGCGGGGATCGCCGCCTAAAACTAACCAGATTGTACAACACCAGCGCGAACCACGTTCGAGCAAACGGCGCCGAGCGAGGCTTCGGGCATCGGGCTGGTCGATAGTTCATTGCCGAAATATCGACGCTGAAAATAAAGGGCGACGTTGACGAGTCCTATTAGCGCTGGCACTTCGACCAATGGACCGATGACAGCGGCAAAAGCGGCCCCGTGGTTGATCCCAAATACCGCAACCGACACCGCGATCGCCAGTTCGAAATTGTTGCCTGAAGCAGTGAACGCCACGGTCGCGGTTTTGCTGTAATCTGCCCCGACCTTGCGCCCCATCCAGAAGCTCACAACAAACATCAGGACAAAGTAAATCAGCAGCGGCACGGCAATGAGCAGCACGTTCCAGGGCTGAGCAATGATCTTTTCGCCTTGAAAAATGAACATGGCCACGATGGTAAAGAGTAGAGCTACCAGCGTGATCGGGCTGATTCGAGGAATGAATTTTTTTTCATACCACTCACGCCCCTTTGATTTAACGAGAACCAGCCGCGTGACCATTCCAGCCACAAACGGCACACCCAGGTAAATGGCCACGCTTCGGGCGATATCGACAATGCCGACGTTGACGATGGCACCTTGGAATCCGAGAAGCGGAGGTAAAACGGTGATGAAAATCCATGCGTAAACGCTGTAAAACAAAACCTGAAAGATGCTGTTAACGGCCACCAGCCCGGCGGCATACTGGCTGTTGCCGCGGGCCAGCTCGTTCCAAACGATCACCATCGCGATGCAGCGCGCCAGCCCGATCAGGATAAGACCGGTCATGAACTCAGTGTGATTGTGCAGAAAAATAACGGCCAGCGCGAACATTAAAATCGGGCCGATGATCCAGTTCTGCACCAGGGAAATGCCCAGTATTTTCCAGTCGCGAAAAACATCAGGCAGCTCCTCATACCGCACTTTTGCCAGCGGAGGGTACATCATGAGAATCAAGCCGATGGCAATCGGTAGGTTCGTCGTGCCGACCTGTAAATGATTGAGCGAATCGCGAATACCGGGCACGGCATAACCCAGCCCAATGCCCAGGGCCATCGCAGCGAAAATCCACACCGTCAAATAGCGGTCAAAGAACGAGAGTTTTTTAGTCAGGCTGGCGCGCTTCATTCAGGTTGCTCCATCCATCCATGTGCCCGGTCGACTTGTGGCTCCCAAGTCTTCATCGCCTTGCCAATCTGGTCGCGAACCTTTCGAAATTCTTCCAGGGTGTCCTCGTCCGAGCCCACAAATGTCGCTGGATCGTTAAATGGCAGATAGGTTCGCGTGAAAGTGCCCGGCCACACACGAGGGCATGTGTTGTTTGCCTTGTCGCACACGATGAGAATATGCCTCACCGGCGCCTTGCCCAGAAATGGCGACAAACCTTTCGGTCGATGATCACTTATGTCAATGCCAATTTCGTGCATCACACGAACCGCGAGCGGGTGCACCTCGGCTTTCGGATCCGTGCCAGCGCTTTGCACATCGTAGATGTCCCCCTTGTAAAGCTTCAAAAAGCCTTCGGCCATCTGGCTGCGGCACGAATTTCCCGTGCAAAGTATGAGCACCATCGGCTTTTTAATCATGGCGTAACCTCGGTTAAGAGCAGTCGCTGGGGTAGCGGCGCGATGAATTGCCGGATTTCTTCCCGGACCCGGCGGTAGTGTCCGAGGGCCTCGGCCTCGGTCTTTGCAGTTTTCGCAAGCCTCGGGGGATCATCAAAACCAACGTGGATCACCTTCGTCTTACCCGGGAAAATCGGGCAGGCGTCATGGGCCTTGTCACAGACCGTGATGACGTAATCAAATCGCATCCCTTTTAATTCATCGAGGTGCTTGGAGCGTTGAAGGCTGATGTTTAAGCCGGCCTCGCCCATGACCTGGATTGCCAGGGGGTCTATTCCGTGGGGATCAATGCCTGCGGAAAAAGGCTCAATGACGTCGGCTTTAAGATGCCGCGCCCATGCCTCGGCCATCTGGCTGCGACAGGAATTCCCGGTGCACAGGAACAGCACGCGTAGATTCGCGTTATTTTTTTCCACAACAACTCCCACCCCGATTGCCTCGATGAGCCGCCGGGCCATAGCTTTCCATCGCATCCGCCAGTGCCCGCAGTCTTGCACTCAATTCGACATATTTCACCGCATAAAACACGGTTCGTCCCTCCCTGGTGGCCTGCACGATGCCCGCTCGGTCCAGGAGCGCCAGGTGCCGCGAGACCACGGAAAAATCCACCGAACAACACTCAGCGATCTCACTGACCGAGCAAGGCCGTCCGCATTTGGATAGACAAGAAAGCAATCGGGATCTCGTGGGATCGCTGAGACCTTTGAACAGTCGTGGATCAAGAAGGTCATCAATCGCGCCGCAACAGCGCCCCGCGGCCTTTGGGGTTGGAGCCAGTTGTTTGTTTGTTTGCGTCACAATGCAAGTATACCGTGAAAACTTTTGGTTGCAAGGCTCAGCCGGCAAGCTTCAAAACCGCGAGCAGGAACGAAGCGTCAGCTGGAACAACTGCGAAATGCGGCGAGCAAGCACGCATGGATTACTCATGGAATACTGAGGTGGTGTCTATCACTATCAGACCGCGTAGCATTAGAATACTTCAAGCGTTGTTGAGGTATTCATCATGTCCATACCTTTTCCTGCGAATCCGGTGGTGTGGGCGGCGATCGACAGTTATATGAAACGCGCATACGACGGAATGCCCCCGGCCAGCGTGCGTGTGCGCCTGGATGTCCTCCATAGTCAGCCGCCCGAGGTCTTCCAGGAGTGTAAGGTGTTTGAGAAGGACACCCATCTCCCGCCCAACCGGTATAGCCTGCGGCTGGGGAACCGGGCGTATCCGCACATGAAATTAACCATCGAACGGATCAATGAGGATTCGGACTTCTTTTTCAAGGCCGACACGCACGATCGGCATTGCTGTCCGCGTCCAGAATCCCCCGAATACCACGCATTTTTATCGTTAATGGAAGCAAACGAAGCACTTTCAAAACAGATTGAATCCGAATGGGTGGCAGCGGGAATTCCCACATTCCGGGAGTTCTTGCGCGATGATCTGGCCCGTCGACAGAACGCGACCCGAACTTCTGCTTAAATACGGAAGGCAGGTAATTCAATGGCATCACAACCTGAAGCATTGGTCGTGGACGACGACGAGGATATGAACCGCATGATGGGCGCGTATGCCGAACTCAAGGGGTTCACTTATCGCTCGGCAAAAACGGGACAGGGCGGGTTGGACGAAGTTCGGCGGAGCGCCCCGGCGATGGTGCTGCTGGATGTGATGCT
The DNA here is from genome assembly GCA_038238625.1 of Tepidisphaerales bacterium. Classification (GTDB taxonomy): domain Bacteria; phylum Planctomycetota; class Phycisphaerae; order Tepidisphaerales; family Tepidisphaeraceae; genus JBBSFP01. The sequence continues at coordinate 2,469 of JBBSFP010000093.1, read as the reverse complement.
GCCAGACGTGGACGGCTTCGAAGTCTGTCGCCAGCTTAAGAGTGACGAACAGACACGATCAGTGCCGGTGATCCTGATCACCGCGCTGACGGATGCCGTCTCGCGTGGCCGCGGGATCAGCGCCGGCGCGGACGACTTCATCACCAAGCCTTTTGATCCAAATCGCCTGATGGCCTGCATGGACCACCATAGGGGTGGCGACGAGCCTAAGAAATAGAAATGGTTCAGGCACGCCTGGGCAAGCGCACGGTGAAACAAGTGCCTTTCCCCAGCTGCGATTGAACGTCGATGGTTCCGCCGTGGTTGCGCACAATTCCGTAGCTGATGCTCAATCCTAATCCCGTTCCCTGTCCGGGTGGTTTGGTCGTGTAGAAGGGGTCAAAGATTCGCGACATTGCTTCGGGTGCTATGCCCGTGCCTTGATCTTCAACTTGGATGTCGACGTCGCCTTCGGTTGTGCTTCGGCTGCGCACCGTGACCTTGGAATTTTCGCTGCTGGCGTCGATCGCGTTAGCGAGCAGATTCATCACCACCTGATTCACTTTTGCCGGGTAACAGGCAAACCGCGGAAGCGGTTGAAGATCCATCACGATGTCAACCCGTTTTTTCTTTCCCGTACCTCGAATGATGTTGACCGTGGAAGCGATGCCCTCGTTGAGGTCAACTTCGTGCAGATCGCTTTCGTCGAGCCGGGCGAATTCGCGGAGGTCTTTGACGATCTGTTGAATCCGACCAAGCCCCTCTCGCGATCGGGCGATCAGGTCGTCGGTATTCAGCAGCGTGTAAGGAAGATCGATTCGTTCGGCCAGGTCACGAATCTCTTCCAGCAGTGGTTTATTCGCGGCTTCAATTATTTCGTCCGCCTGCTGATAGAACTGCAGCAGCTTCCGGATCGCGGCCAGGTCTCGCTGCAACACGGCCACGTTGTTGCTGACGAACGACAAGGGATTGTTAATCTCGTGCGCCACGCCCGCCACCATCTGCCCCAGCCCGGCGAGTTTTTCGGTCTGCACCAGCTGGCTTTGTGTTTGTTTAAGTGCGGCCAATGCCTGGCGTTCGGATCGGGCAATCTCCACGAGTTGTCGATTTTTTTCCTGGATCTCCCGTTCCGCGCGTTTCCGCCGCGTGATGTCATGCACAACCGTGCAAACCACGGCTTGCCCGTTGACAGTGATGATGCTTGCGTTGGCTTGCACCTCGACGGTCGACCCGTCCTGCCGTTTGTATTGACTTTCCCCCGTTACCGGTTGGTCAGGGTCCTCGGTCTCAGCGATCTGCTGCTTAATTCCGACATGCTGCTGGTCGACAAAATCGCGGGCAAACAAATGGTCGGCCTGTTCGTGGGTATATCCCAACAGTCGATGGAACGCCGCGTTCGATTCGATCACGCGCTGGGTCGATACATCCAGCAGATAAATTCCTTCGGCGGTTTGCTGCACCACCGCGCGATAACGTTGCTCAGCCTGACGGCGTTCGGCATCGATCGTGCGGAGCACCCGAGCGTTGGCCCAGACGATTGCGCTGAAAAGTGCGGCAACCGCAATCACCAGCACCGCGTTGCTCAAGTGGTCCGGAATCCATTCGCGACGCACGGCGACCATCCGCAGCCAACCCAGCAACACCGGACCGGCAATGGTTACCGCCAACAGGCGCCGCGCCAGCAGCCCGCCCAGATCATCGCCTGTGGCGACAGCCATGATCCCGCGGTCGGGGCGGGCGCTCAGGACGCCGAACGAAAGTACAATGGCGCAAATCGCGGTGTGCAGCGCCATGGGGATATACGTCGGAAGTCCGTACAGAGATTCGGTGCTATAGACGTAGCCGATCAAAGCCACGGCGGCGACGCCACCACCGCACAAGGAAAGGAGTTGCGCTGGGCGAATTCCGTGTCGCGATTCGACATCCACCAGAGCAGTGGAAAGAGCGAGCAGGAGCAGGCAAAAGGCCGTATTGGGCGCGATGCGGTTGCCGTGCAGGCTTGAATGAAAAAGCCATTGATCCCAGGCCAGGTCGTGCACCGTGACCACTGCCAGAAGTCGGGAAAGGCCAAATGCCACCACCAGGAGACATAGCGTGGTGGCGAAGGCTTTCGACCCCCGGGTGGGAAGTGGCCTCAGTGAAAGCCACAGAGCCGTCCCCAGTAATAAAAATGAAACCGCCGTCAGCGGATTCATTTCGACCAGGCCGGGCGCGATCCGCTTTAATGGTTCAAGATCAAGCAACCATCCGGCCAGCACCGCAGTCGCCACTCCCATTACCAATACATCGCATCCTGCGGCGGCGAGGAGAAATCGTCTCCGCAGATCGATCGGCCGGTGTGACCGTGTCAAATCAGGCATCGTGCCGTTCTCCCTGGGAACGAATCAGCCCTGGGCAAAAGCGGGTAGCTGAGCGCCCGGCGGGGGTGGTTCCGCTGGTAACGTGATGGTAAACGTCGAGCCTGTGCCGGGTTCACTGCGCCCCGTCACT
>JBBSFP010000092.1:0-8348 GCA_038238625.1 Tepidisphaerales bacterium | reverse complement strand
CACGTGTCGCGGTACTCCGAGACCTGTGCAACTTCGGCAGCCGAAACGCACAGGTCTGCGAGTACGCCGACCCGTGGCACCCGACCCCGGCCACCCGCCACACGGCGGTTGGACATTAACCGGTTGGGGAAACGCGGGGCCGGGGTCCTTCGCGGAGGTGAAGAATGGCAGTGTTGCCCCTTGCACCGATCAAAAAATCGTGGCAAATCAGATCTTGCGTACGGCGAATTTCGAAACGGTGGATATTCCTTGAGGTCATGTAGTTTGTTCCTAATGCTTTTTTTTTGGATATATGTGAAATTCTAGTAACTTCGAACAACCGGATTTTATGAGATCTCTCAGTCGGGTTTGGCTTGCAGTCGTTTTTCTTTGCATTGCGCTAACCATCGCGAATTTTGCCGTAGCAGGCCAGGAATCAAAAATCGACTACCAATTGATGGCCAAGGGGGCAAATTGGGGATGGCATGAAGAAATGGCTAACCCTCTCAGCTGTATTGCCCAAGATAATAGCAAATATGAAATTCGGCTCGTGAAACTCCCGGATAAAGCTTCTCTTCGTATTGAGGTGTGGAACGGCCGAGTGTGTGCACACTCATGGGAAGGGCATAAATTTTCTGTTTTTCAAATTGTTGGCGATACCCTTTTTTATGCTAAATTCGAATTCTTTCAGGATTCCGCCGAAATAGTTGCTGTGGATTTGAAAAAGGGCGAGGTAAAGTGGCGTTCTCGTCTTTCTAATCCTTTCGTGATATCGCAGACAACGCCGGGTGGGATTCGGCTAAACCTAGACGCACATGAGAACTCCATATTGGTTTACGCCGTTTGCGACGGCGGTCGTTTTTTGGAGATCAAATCCGCAGCCAGCGGAGAGACGGTTGGTCGTAAAAGTTTCCCTGACAAGGATTCGGCAACGAAGGAAAGCGAACAATGAAGGCAGACAAAATTGAGGCGATGCAAAGGTGGAAGTGCAATGGTGACATCGCTGATATTCGAAAATATTGAGTACCCAAGAAGAGACGAAATGGGAAAGGGGGACATCACGAACGCCATTAACTTAAGAACAAAACCTGCTTAACTGAGCAGAAAACGGTGATTCGACACGACGAAGGTCTCCGCAATGGTCGTTGTCAGACAGACGCTCAGGGATGTCTGCCACAAAGCCCTACCGGATTAATCGATCCTCAACCAAACGCGGGCATCGACGATTTATGCCGTGAGCATTGCATTGCCATAAACTTACGGCTTAAGTTAATGGCATTCGGGACATGACTGATATCGTTATTTCATCAAGCGATATGCCGCAGGCGTTGATGTCGTGAGGCCCGTTGGATGCCGGGCACCACGTAGTCTCGGGCGACTACGTCCCAGCTCATTTGCTGCGCCAGGGCGTAGCCTCGGTCTAAATGCGCTTCGAATTCTTTCGGGGTGCGGGGCATACGTTCCAGCAATTGCCGGGCAACACTGGCGGCCACCTGATGTTCAATGGCGTCCCGTTGCGGTTTGCCGATCGCCAAAAGCTCTGAGGGACGCACTGATTTGTCGGGTAGGTCGGTGTAATCGGCGATGATTACATTGGGGGTTAGGCCGCCGGCGGCTTTCTCTACGAAGCCAGCGCAGCCGCAGACATTGCTGAAAACACAAATCCCTCCGAAGCTGATGGGTTCCACCTGCGCGATGCCAAAGGGTTCATAGATACTTTGCCCGAATTCGGCATCAGATCCTTTGCGGATGTCCATGAATTCCATGTCGGCGGGCATGCGCATTCCACACAGCTTTTGCTGGAATCCGAACTGATTAATGAAAACTACCTTGGCCATCCGGCTAAGTGCATTGAACTCCTGCACACCCAGGTAATACCCAGCCTCGCCACCCGATAAATCCGGCATCCCTTCCTTGTGTGCCACCGGCCATTGATACCCCGCCTCCATTCGCATCACATCATCGCTTCGCCGCGGCGGAACCTCGGTGCTCAAAACAAACAGGACGGCTGATTCGTTGCGTGCACGCAGCTCGGGCTCCATGGCTTCTAAAACGCGCAGATCGCGCCACAGGCCCTTGCTGGGCACCAATCGCGTTACATGCGTCATCACATAGTCGGGTTCAAATCCCAGAAGATTATTACAGTAGGCGCGTAGTTTTTGCCGGCTGGCGCGCTTTTCATCAACTGATATTTTCCAGCACGGCACGCCGTTGTACGCCAACTGTGAATCAACGTGAATAAAGTCGGGGCCCAGGAACCGAAACTCTTTTTGCACGTAATCCCCCACCGCAAAAATGTTATCGCAAAAACGAGTCGCCTTGATCAGGGCATGGCGATAGAAGTCCGATTGATCGCCGAACACGTCTTCCACAAATTGCCCCTGCGTCATCGCGGCACGCATGACGTTGTAAAACATAGTGTCATGTCCGGGATGGCCTTCGACGATTTTCCGCATGGTTGCGGTCTCGTGGGCATAAAAGATCGTGCGGAAATCTGCCTTCCCCTGTTCGAGAATCGCCGCCAGCACGGTGGGCATTCCCATGTATTCATGGGAGAGAATCACGCACGGCTCTTGGGTGGAATTGCAGGTCCCCAGGGCGTGCAGTGCGGCTATGGTTGGCTCGGCAAGGCGAACGTATTGTTCATAATCCCAAATGCCCTCATATCGGCTGGAATCGATTTGAAATTTATCCCACAGCGCGAATTTGAACTCCCCAATTCGCCGAGCGTCATAACGGGATACATCGAACAGCAGAACTTCAGGCGTGCTGGTAACTCCGGTGCCTTTGTCGACAAACTTCCGCCGCCCATAGACGATACCGACGCCATAGGTTTCTTCGATTTGTCGAAATTGATGCATCAATGGCGAACGATATATTCCATCGAGACTGCTGTAGAGCACCTCTCCCTGGGCACCGAGGCGGCCCTCGCCGGTTTCGTCCGTATGCCAAAACGGACCCACCAGGATATTGCGATGGATGTTATCGAGATAAATCCGGCTGGTAAGCAGCCCGTGAAGCACCGCGCCAATTCCGCCGATCTTCTGAATGGCCTCATGGGTAACGTGGACAACGGTCTGCATCGTGAGCTTTCCTTTTGGACAAGTTGCGCGGAAAATCGGACTGAGTCGATAAACCTTGGGCCTACAATGCCCAGTCAGCCGCCGCTTGAAAACGGCATGCGGGGGGTTTGGTCCAGACCGTGGCCCCGTAAGTTATCGACCACCGGGGGATTATGACCGCAATGCGGTGGTGAAATTGTGCGGCGAGCCGGGCTGAATATCAATGAGCAAAATCAGTGTTTGGACACTGCAATGACCATGGAAGAAGAGATTTTGACAACCACCCTCTGCGAACGCGCTGAACTGACCAGCGCAGCGCCGGAGGAACGAGCCGTTTTAACGCCCGCCCCCGCGCCGCCCGGGGCCGCGCCGCCCGGGGCCGCGCGCCCGTCGCGCCGCCGGTTTTTGCGAACCCTTGTCGGTGGAGCAGCATTGGTGGCGGGCAGCAGCACTTATGCCCGAATGTTCGAGCCGTTTTGGGTCGAATACCATGACGTTCCCCTGCCAGTCCAAAACCTGCCCAAAGCCTTTGAAGGTTACCGCATCGTGCAGCTAACTGACCTGCATAGCGGCAAGCGGGTCCCGCTCGATTTTCTGCAGACTGTCATCGACCGGGTCAATGCAATTGCACCGGATCTGGTCATCGTGACCGGAGATCTGGTAACCGACTCGCTCGAGTGGGTGAACCCGGTTTGCGACCTACTGGGGAAACTCAAGGCCCCCGTCTATGTAACGTTGGGAAACCATGACTATCACGAAGATTCGCTGATGCTTCGCGGGCCGGCAGTGATCGCTGACGCAATTGAGGGCCGCCTTGCCACGCACCGCATACCGCTGCTTAAAAACCGTGCCGCTGCAATTGAGCGTAACGGCCAACGCCTTTGGCTGTTGGGAATGGAAGACCTTTTCAGTGGCCGCTTCTCGCCGCAGATGGCCTATGCCGACCTGGCGCTGCAAATGAAAAACACCGGCGCGTCAAGTGACGAACCGGTGTTTTGCTTGTCTCACAATCCCGATACTTCGCTGATTCTCGATACCTATGCACCGCAGTGGATCTTTTCCGGGCACACGCACGGAGGCCAGGTGCGGCTGCCGGGGTTCGGAGCTATTTTTCTAAATGTCCAAAACCCGAAATTTGAGCAGGGCTTCGTAAAGCTGGGGAATAGCAACCTATATGTTAGTCGAGGGGTTGGTTATTTGGCGCCCATACGTATTTTCTGTCGGCCTGAAGTTCCCTGCTTCGTTCTGCAGGGAACTAAATGAGCTTTTCACCTTGTTCTCAGCCTTATCCATATCGGATCGAACCATGCCCGAAGCCTGTTTGGCAGTGCGTCGGCCAGCATCGTAGACCGCCTCTGCGCCATCTCGCACGCCACGCGAAATGCGATTCCGGCGGCTGGCGCCCTGTTTTGGATCCATCAGATACATGACCCCGGCACCGATGACCAATGTGCCCACGGCGGTAAGGGTCACGCCCAGCGGACCCATGGCATGATCGGGCTGACCCATCCACGAGTTCATGCGGTGGCGCATCCCGCGGCGCCCGTCGTTGTATTGATCCGATACCGAATCAGCCACATCGCTGGCGGCTGAACCAATTTGCCCGCCCACGCGGTGCGCGTGGCTCGCCAGGGCATTGCCCAGACCACGGGCGTGATGGGCCACATGTTCGATCGCTGACCCGACTGCCGACCCGGCCGAACTTGCGGCATCACCCGCGCGGTCGGCCAGCAAAGACCGGCGCTCGTCTCCCTTGTTGGGATCCATCAGAAACATTAACCCGGCACCGAGTCCCGCTGCGCCGAGTACCGAAAAAATACTTTTAACCATGATTGTCTCCTTGCGCTGAGCGCTGTTGCTGACATCCCGTGCAAATCGAATGCCGCTAGCGTGGGTGCAGCATCCAGTTTCGTGATTTTAGACATAGCTGGCCAATATGGCAGAGGCAGGTGCCAGAATAGGGGCATTCACAATCACAAGGAGCGCCGCACGGTGAAAAATTTCCGCCCGCCCGATACCATCCCGCCCACCTGATGAGCACACCGCAGCCATTTTGTCTTTTGCAAAACCGGGAGAGCTATGTCGCTTGCGATTGGAACCTGGTGGACGATGCGGCCGGTCGCCACTACTGGATCGAGTTTTTCGTCCGCCATCTGCAGACCATCCTGAAGCTGGGCGTTGACGCCGCCACTGCGCTCGGCGAGTCGCCCGACAGCGCTATCCGCCGCGCCGCTGCCTGCACGGCGGAGTTCAATCCCATCTTTCTCAATTTCGACAGCAATCCTCAGGCAGCAGGCCGGGTCACTATCCTCACGCTTGATACCTGGCGAGATCAGATACTCCGCCGCCACGGGTTCACGGATGCCTTTGCCGATCTTAAAGCCCGGGAAAACCAATCCGCACTCCCCTTGCTACCGGCTGTTTGTGGGCAGATCGATAGCCTGGCTCACGATCCCCTGCAACAGCTCACCACGGTGATCCAAGGGGTATTCGCGGGCAACATTTTTGATATGGGTGCGGATGCCACCGCAAAGATCTTCCTGCATCAGGGCCCTGATTTTTTTCAGACCCGGCAAGCCTTAAAGAAACGCCCCTGGCTCATAGATGATTTCGACCGTTTAGCCGATCGACTTCTCAGCGGCCCCCTCCATCGCAAGGCGGTCTTCTTTATCGACAACGCCGGTAGTGATTTCCTGCTGGGTGCCCTCCCCATGATCCGCTGGCTTGCCCAGCGCGGTACATCGGTCGTGCTGGCCGCCAACGAACGCCCCACGCTCAACGACATGACGATCCACGATGTAAACGCCTTCTGGCCGCGCATCGTCGAAATCGAACCATCCTTGGAAACGCTCCCGATCCAACGAATATCCACGGGTACCGGCGAGCCGCTGATCGATCTGTTGGCGGTATCGCCCGAACTAAATCAGGCCATCGTCGATGTCGACCTGGTAATTTTGGAAGGCATGGGGCGCGGCGTTGAGAGTAACCTCCGTGCGGCGTTCAAATGCGATGCGCTAAACCTCGCGATGTTAAAAGACCAAGCCATCGCCGCGCGGTGCGGCGGCAGCTTGTTTGACGTAGTGTGCCGGTTTCGATGAGATTCAGCGGGACGCTCATTATTGTGTCGTTGATTAATGCAAATCTTGCCGTGACAGCATCGAGGGGGCGGTGGATACTCTGTTATTCCAGTTCAGTAAGGTGCTCGACCGGCTTTCGGGGAAATCAGAATGTGCGGAGACCGTGCTTGGCGGCTATTTCGCGCTCAAACATTACCTGGACTACCGACCCACGCACGATGTTCATGCGTGGTGGCGAACGAGAACGCACCACGCGACCGAGCAGGTCATCGAAACAGCCCTCCGCGCAATCAAACCGTGAAATTCGAAACACGATCCAGGTTTGACGAGCGCCACATTCTGCCGAAATTATATACGCTGAATCGCTGGAACGCGGGCCCTTTCCAATTCTTTCCTCGTCTTGCACGGCCGCTCCCGGCTGCTTACATTGATTGTCGAGCAAAGGAGTGCTCTCGATGCCGGGCGAGACCGAATTACATAAGATTCTCAAAAAAGAAGCTTGCCGGTGGTTATTCCGGATGGGGTATCGGTGCATTGCGGCGGAGGTGCGGTTGTCGCCGCTGGGGATTATTGATGCGGTGGGCAGCGGGGTGTTTCGGGCGTTTTACAACTACCTGGCGGTGCAGAAGGAGTTGCCGCAGACTTGTTTTATTGAATGTAAGGCATCCCGGGCGGATTTTTTGCGGGATCAGAGTCGCGATGGGCAGATGCAATTGTGCCTTAATGAGCGACTTGCCAATGCGCGCAGGAAGAAGCGAAAAGGGCGGCCGCGGGTGTTAAGGCAGGCGGTGGGGCTGGGGAAATTTCATGCCTGTCTGATGCAGCCAATGGCGAACATTCATTATGTATTGGCACCGGCCGGGATGTTACAGAAGAAAGATCTGGTGCCGCGCTGGGGATTGCTGTCCTACGGTCCGGGGGGGATCAACGTCGTGGTGCGGGCAGACTGGCAGGAATGTGCCCGGGCGGAATATGTAGAATCGGCAATTGCACGGACGCTCACCGGGGATATTTATCGTGCAGATGACCGGGCCATGAATTCGGTGAACCGCGAGATATTTATGCAACAGCGCTCTCTGGCGGATCGAATACGGACGCTTAAGCCACAGATCGTGCTGGCTCCCCTGCCGGGAGAGACGATTCGTGAGCGGTCGCCCGACAATCAGGCACTCAAGGGTATCGGGGCGGGGTTTCCCGGGGCGGAAGTGGCGGGGTAGTAATGCTTAATGGCGGTTTCGATCTGTTTGGCATCAGCAAACACGAATCGCACGGTTTTTGACAGCCGCATCGAAAGTTCGGTCGCAGCATCGGCATCAACCGGGGCGCGGGTGGCGAGGATCAATTGGTCATCAAATACGCGCAGCGGGATCGCATGAAATTGACGGGCCAACACGGCCGGCATGGCTGCTGTAGCCTGGGTGTCGATGCCAATGACTTGCAGGTCAATACGTTGGGATTCATCGCCGAGTTGATCGGTCCAGGCCCGCCAGATGTGCTCGGGCTGGCAGAGTCCCCAGGTGAGAGCGATGTCACCAAAGCGGTGGTGATTGCTGTTCTGTTCTTCGAGAACCTCCTGGATATCGTGAGCGCTTAACTGGCCCATCCTCGTCAATAGCTCTCCGATGCGCACGCGACTCATTTGAAATCTCCAATCTTTCTGTTGTGTTCTGCCCAGTCGACATGGCGAGCGGTTTTGCAAACGTTTTTTTGCTACAGGCAACCGATTTCGCGTTACTTCCGGAATTAACGTACGATTTTATTTCAGTACACGCAAATTATTTCCGGAACAGCACTTACGTCCTATAATGATCGATATCCGAGGACTAAAGGGTCGCGGAATTTACGGTATAATGGGTCCATGCGGATTGTGAGTTACAACATCCTCGAGGGTGGCGAGGGACGTGCGGATCCGCTGGCGGAAGTGGTCGCAGGCCAACGGGCGGATGTGGTGATATTGGTTGAGTCCACTAACCAAGCGGTGGTGGAGCGGATTTCAGACCGCCTTCAAATGGATTTTGTGCAGGGGGTAGCAGCATCCGGGGATGCGGTCACAATTTTGAGCCGATGGACCATCGTGGATTCGGTGAATCACGGGCTGTTGACTCCCGGAATGGAGCGGGGGTTTCTACAAGCGACCGTAACGACTCCAATGGGACCGCTCAGCGTGGTAGCGGTGCACCTGAGTGCGCGGGGGATGGAGGCCGATGAAGACGGCCGGATGGGAGAAATT
>JBBSFP010000091.1:0-8366 GCA_038238625.1 Tepidisphaerales bacterium | reverse complement strand
GTTAAAGTATTTTGTACCAAAACACGCATGGGAATTGGCACCGTGGGTTACAGTTAGCGGCCCGGAGTTTCCGTTTGCGCCGGCTTCGGGCATAGGACGGCTATTACAGGTACCTGCCCCTGCCCTACGGGACCGGTGTGCTGCAGCAGCGTGATGATCTGCGCTTCAGAGACTTCCACGGTAATCGTCTGCTGAGCCTCGGGCTCAGAATTGGTTTGATATTGTTCGGCGAGCGTAACCTGCTGGCGGCTGCGCGATAGCCGCGTGCCCACCGCCAGAACCCGTACCGGATCGGGCAATATGGGCTCCACATGGTACCGGGCCGTCGAGTCAGTGTTTGGATCCAGCGCGGGCATCGTCGTAATCCCCGGCGGCGTGCCGGGAAGCGCGATATAGAGTTTCACAAAATCCCCTGGGACCAGAAGACCCGTCAAACCCTGAGCGCCTTTGACTAAAATCGATATCGCCCGCGCGCTGCCCTTGAGCTGCAAATCGGTCATTCCCACGGCAATGTCCGCCGTCCAGATGGGCGTCCCCGCCATGATCGGCCGATTAACCCGCTGATTCTTGTAAGCGGCCTTGTCATCTGCCTTCACGGCCTGGTTGTAAAGCTCTTTGTACGAACTGGGGATCTCCATTTCCTTGACATCTTTGTCAGGATCGAGTTGGGCGTTTTCCCGGAGGTCATGCACGGCTACTAAGATTTTCCCCCGCGGGCCGACCTCTTTGGTACCGCGGTCCAGGTAGGTGAACGCCACCACAGCGGCCAGCAATCCCAACACCAGCGACGCGCTGAGAAACCACCGATTCGTTTTAGTTTCCTGCATACTGCGTGGCTCCCTTGCCGGTTAAGTCTAACCCTGCCGATGGATGCTGCAAGCGCGTACCATGCTGAGCCTTGGTGAACAGGGGATTGCCAGCGGCTTTCGTGCGCGGCATAAGGATGCTTCGGCCCCGCGCGGCGGTTAAAATCGGTTTATGGCTCATGAGCTGCCCACACCCGTTGCGACCGAGCCAATTGAGCCACGCCTCGGCGGGTATCGAATCGTGCGCGAGCTAATGCCAGGGAAGACTTTCCTGGCGACTACATCGGGTGACCGCGAGGTGGTCCTGAAATTGCTCGAAACCGACTGCCTGCTCGGGCAGCAGTTGCATCCGAATATCAAAGACCGACTGGGCCGAGTGCGCGAGATTGCCAACCTGGCTTTGGCTAACTTGTATGGGGTCCAACGAGAGGGGGGCGTGGTGTATTTGGTGTGGGAATATCTGCCGGGTGTATCACTGAACGAATGGGCGTTAGACAAGAGGATAACGCCGCGGCAAGTGGTGTGGCTGGCGCGAGACCTGGCGCTGACGATCGAGGGGTTGCACGCCCGTGGGCTGATTCATGGGGCCCTGCACGAAAACAATGTGATCGTCCATGCCGACGGGGCACGCTTAACGCATGTCAGTCCGTTGCTCTACAGCGAAGCCAGTGTGGACGAATCGGCTCTGCAGAAGATGTTTAATCGCACCGCCGACGCGCGCCACGAATTGAGAACTTCATTGGCGTGCCTGTTGTCTGCGGAGCCGATTCCGATACGCCAATGGATTGCAAAATTAACTGCTGAGCTTCAGAACGCTGATGGCGTGGTGCGGACGGTACCTGGTTCGACCGTTGCCGAGGATCGTCGCGAACGCCGGCGTACGGGATTGGCGGCCATGGTTGCGGTGGCCGCAGGCGTGTTTTTTTACATAAGCGTGCGCTGGGCGACCCATTTGCTGACAGCGGGTCGATGATATGAGCAATGTCAGTCGATACCTTGATCCACTTCTCGTGCAGCGGCTCAACCAGTTGCAACTGTCGGCGCGCAGGGTTGTGGAAGGGGCCACAACCGGGTCGCATCGAAGCCCCTTGCGCGGGGCCAGCATCGAATTTCGCCAGCATCGACGCTACGTGCCGGGGGATGAAGTGCGTCGACTGGATTGGCGGGTGTATGGCCGCACCGATCGGCCGTACATTAAGGAGTACGACGAGGAAACCAACTTGCGTTGCCTGCTGCTGCTCGATTGCAGTGGATCGATGGGGTACGGCTTACCGAGCAAATTTGACTATGCCTGCCGCGTGACTGCTGCGCTGGCGTATTTGATGCTGGGGCAAACAGAGAGTGTGGGGGCTGGACTGTTCACCGGCGGCCTCAATCATTTCTTACCGCCGCGCGCCGGAACTTCCCAGCTTTCGCGGTTGCTGAATCTTCTCGAACCCGTCCTGCCATCAGGTGAATCTTCCCCAGGCAAGGCGCTGCATGATGCGGCCACTCGGCTTGATCGACGGGGGTTGGTGATTCTCGTTTCCGATTTGTTCACCGATCCGCATTTGCTGCACGCCGGGTTGGCGCATTTGCGTCACGATGGGCACGAAGTGATTCTGCTGCAGGTGCTCGACGATGACGAGGTAAACTTTCCCTTTACGCACTGGGTGCGACTGCGCGGTTTGGAAGGGGACGGTTCGGAACTGATCGAGCCCGCAGTTGCGCGGCGAATATATTTGAAAAACTTCCAGTGGCATCAGGATGAAATCACCAGATTGTGTGCCGCGCAGCGAACAGAATATCACCGCATGATCACCCGCGAGGATTTGATCGAAATGCTGACCCGTTTTTTGCGCCACCGCGCTGAATAAAAAATGAGCATCCGCTTTGTCCATCCTTCCATGCTTGCCGTGGCCGCGGGGGTGATGATGGCACCGGTCGTGCTCCACTTGCTGAGCCGCTGGCGCTACCGCAGCGTCGCGTGGGGCGCGATGATGTTTCTCAGTGAGACTGCGGTGCCACGTCGCCAGTCGGGGCGATTGCGGCAATGGGTGTTGCTTTCACTGCGGATGCTGATCCTGGGACTGCTGGGGCTGGCGCTGGCGCGACCCGTATTCGGTGGCGATCGTTCTAGTGGCGAGCCCCAGGCGTCCACGGCGGTCATTATTTTTGATCGTTCCGCCAGCATGGCGATTGATGAGAATGGCCGCAGCCGGCTCGCCTTGGCACGCGATGCCGCGCAACAAATCGTGCAGGGCATGGTTGATCGCCATGTACACGATCAAGTTGCGTTACTGACCCTGGGTGATCCATCGCCCGCAGCCGCAGTGGTCCCTACAGCGGATTTACATGAGATTCAGCACGAACTGGCCGACCTCACGACGACAACCGGCGTCGCCGACATCGCACAGGCGCTGCTTCAGGCACAGGGCATTCTGGAGAAGGCACCCATCGGCCCGCGCGCGATTTTTCTTATTAGCGACCGCCAGGCACTTAACTGGCAAAATGTCGAAGCGAAATTCTTAAATAACTGGCATCGCTCGACACCCGTAGTATGGATTCCCATCGGATCCGATGGCTCCAGCAATGTCGCGCTGCAGAAGTTGGAAATATCCAATCCACCCGCCATCGCCGAGATACCCATCGATGCCGTCGTGCGACTGCATAATTTCGGCCCGACTGCTCGCAACGGGGTGCAGGTGTTTTTTGCCCTTATCGATGAGCGCGGCACCCGGCGACAGTTGGGAAGCGCGACCGCGCGATTGCCAGCAGATGGCGACGCGGAGCTGCACTTCTCATTCACCTCCAACGAACCCGGATGCCGATTGCTCAGCGCCGATGTGCGATCTGCTGGCATGACCATCGACAAGCATCTGGATTATGCCTTCGATGTGCTTGACCCCCTGCGGGTTCTGATCGTGCGCGATGAGCCCCCCCCCAGGCCGGATGTCATTCGCCTGGCGCTGAGCCCATTTCCATCATCCCGACCGGGGGGCGCACATAATCCAGCGACCGTGCAGACCGTGCTTTCGCAGGATTGCCAGGCAGCCACCCTTGTCGATCAGGATGTCGTCATTCTTGCCGGTGTGCAGCAGCTTTCAGCGGCGCAGGCCACGGCGCTGGAAAAGTTTGCCTTCGACGGCGGGGGATTGCTGATCGCCCCGGATGAATCGGTCCACTTGCAAGACGACAACTCGCTGCTTTACCGCGATGGACAGGGGATTCTTCCCGCTCCATGGGCTATTGGAGAAACTGCCCCGCGCTCTGAAGAGACGGTGACATGGTTCGATCCATCGAACGCGATTTTCAATTTCCTGAGCAGCCGCGGCGCAACATTGTCAGGAATATCAATACGAAAATTTGTGCCCGTGAATGTCCCTGAAAAGGATTCCACGATCGTGCTTGCCCGCTTTGGATCGGGCGCGCCGTTTCTGCTGCAACGCGCGGCTGGTTACGGGCATGTGACGCAGTGCTCCACCACGCTCAACGCCGACTGGAACGACCTACCGCTCACCGGGCTTTATCTACCGCTGCTGCAATCCATCACGCGCGATTTGGCCCGCGGTCGCGCGATACGGCGAAATCTTCGCCTTGGCCAGCCAATCAGCGAAACGTTTGATCGCCCCATCGATCCACGCACATTGAAAATGCAGCTCCCCAATAACGAACCTTTCGACCCCGCAGCCCTGGAATGGTCAATGTCCAACGGACGGGGCATCTTGCGCTACCTGCAGACGGAGCAGGCCGGCACATACCGGTTACGCTATGCCACGGCCACCACACGCCCTTTGCAGGAATTGCGCAGCTATTTTGTCATCAGGGGAATTCAGACTGAATCAGACATCACGCCGGTAACATCTCCCCGCCACCAAAAACTTTGGGATTCGGTCGGTTTGAAAATTGTCGGATCTGTGTCCGTGGCGCGGCGCAGCGCCGTCACATCACAGCCGCAAGATCGCGAACTTTGGATGGGGCTGTTGATGGCCGTCTTATGGCTCGTGGGGGTGGAGTTGTTGGTGGCACGGTTGTTGAGCCACGGGGGTCGAAAAAGTGCCTGAACTGTTTACTGCGTCACTGTCCTGGGACCCGACGATGCTGCCGGTGGCATTACCGCTATCGGTGGCGGCCATCGCGGTCAGTTTATTGGGATATGTGCGCTGGTCGCGCGCGGTGCCCGGTAGCCTGCGGCGCGGGCGCAGCGCCTGGCTGATGCCGTGCCTGCGGGCGATGGCACTGCTGGTGTTGGTCTTCGCATTGTTGAAACCAACCGTGCTGCAGCCCGCCGAACCGGGCAGCGTGCTGATTCTGATCGATTGTTCCATCAGCATGTCCGCGATCGATAATGCCCGCTCCATTGGTCAATGGGTTGCCCTGGCCGATGCGCTTGATCGCCTGCCGGTACGCAGCCGCGTGGTGGCTCAGGAGCCGTTCGATCGCGCCATCGCCGATGTGCGCCAGCAGTTCGATAATTTCGAGATTGCACAGCGTGAGGTCGAATTCAATCGCCAGCCCGGTACCGAGCAGCTGGCTGCGCAGGCGCACCTGAAAAATGCCACAACTTCGCTCGCCGATTCCGCCCACCGTTTGATCGAACTGAAACAAGTTTTCAAGCTGCACGAACACCCGATCAATGGTCTGTTGTCAGAACTTGAGCGGGCCACACAACAATGGCCCGACCGTCTGCGTGAAGCGCGCGGCTCCGAGCGATTGGCCGACCTGCTCAAGCGCCTCAGCAATGCCGCCGCCGATTTTCAGTTGTCAGAAGATGCACGCTTGTACGCGACGAACGTTCAGGTACGCGATGCGTGCGATACGATCAAAAATTCCGATCGGCTCGAACTGGCGCGGGCCGCGCTGCTTGCTCCATCCCTGGGAATTTTGAAGTCGCTCAACGATTCGCCGGTCATTATCTATGCCGTATCGGATCAGGCCCGCCGGGTGGCGGTTAATGCCCAGATAAATGCCGATGGCACAGGTACTGATCTCCCGGCGGCACTTCATGAAGCGATGACGGACATGAAGGACAAACCGCTACGCGCCATCGTGCTTCTGAGCGACGGCCACCAGACCGCAGCCACACCTCTGGCCGCTTCCGGCCTGGCGGGGGGCAACGTTCCAGTCATGGCAATTGCGATGGCACCGGTTGCTCCACCGCGCGATGCCGCAGTCCTCCGAATCGAAGCGCCGCCGCTGGTATTTGCGAGCGAAACGGTGCCGATCACCGTGCAGACGCGTGGCCATCCGGCGGAGGTGATATTGTATCTCAATGAAACCACCCTGTCCGCCAGGCCGGATGCAAATGAATCAGTGACGTTTCAGGTCCATTGTTCCGATGCCGGTGTTCAGCGGGTGGCTGCGGAAGTGGTTCCGAATGGCGATGATGCGCTGGCGCAAAACAACCAGGCTACTGTAGCGATCAGAATAACGTCGCAAAAGATTAACGTGGTGGTTTCAGCGCCCCAGGGCGATGCTCGGGCGGCCGAGTTGAACCGCCTGTTTGCGACCATGCCCGCTGTGCAGTTGCTCGATCCCACCCGTGCGGGTCACCCGCAGATGAGCGATATCATCTTTGTGAACATCGGCAGCGATAATGGGGTTACGCTACGCCGCGGTTCGGACTCCCAACACGCCGATCAGAAAATCGTGTCTCTGGCCGGCGGCGAAGATTCCCCATCGCGGCGCATTTGGCAGGGTGATGATTCCCCGTTTCACTTTGCTCCAGCAAGCGGATCGGCGCCGGTTCAATTGGCCTCTGATCCCCGGCTCAGCAGGCGATTGTGGGACACTTTACCGCCGCCTAAGGGGTATGTGCGGCTGCGTGATCTGGCCTCCGATGAACATCCCTTGTTGTTGGAGACCGAAACCGGCGATATAGCCGTCGCACAGCGCGGTTCGGACTTATATATGGGCCTTGATCTCAACTGGATGCAGCAGACCCTTACAGCCGGCCAACAGACATCGTTATGGCGACAATGGCTGCTGGCGGTGAGCCATATCCAGGCCGCGGCTGAGGTCAAGCCGAATGATTCCGTGCAGTCCGCCGAGCTCGCGGACATCGCAGGCGACCGCGATTACCTGGCCCGCCTCGCGCAGTCCACGGGGGGGGATATGATCGGTATCGAGCAGTTGTCCCAATTCAGCGAGCGGTTGCGAACGGCCGAGGCCCGACAGCCGCGTTTGACGCCGGTGGGCTTGTGGGACAGCCCCTATCTCTTTGCGTTCGTGGCCGCATGCCTGACGGTGGAATGGGCGCTGCGCAAAGGCGCGGGGATGGCTTAAACCATGCAAACATCACACCTAATTCCGCCGGAAATCGCGCATTACCTGACCCGCATCATGCGCCGCCGCCGATGGCAACGCTGCTTGCGAGCGCTGGGGCGGGTGGTTTCGATCATGTTGATCACGACGCTGATCACCTGCCTGTTGGATCGCTGGCTGCGCTTGGGGCAGCGCCTGCGGCTGATGGCTTGGATCGTGCAGTCGTTGGTCGCGCTGCTGATATTGATTAAACCCGTGGCGCGATTGTTAATCGCACGGGTCAACTACCTGGCGGCGGCAATGGAGGCCGAAAGGGCGCAACCATCGTTCAATGAGAGGCTGGTGACGGTGGTTTCACAGTTGAATGCTGATCCTGCCCGGCGCGGTTCCGAACCGCTGCTCATGCAACTCAGTGAGCAGGTGATCAATGAGATCCGAAAGCGACCCCGGGCGAATATCCCGTTCGGTCGACAGGTTTGGCGACCGTGGCTGTTGGCCGTCATAATCATGTTGTTATACGCCTCGCTGTGGCCGGTCGCTGCCCTGGGTTTTTCGACATTGCTGGCCCGCACACTTACACCGTTGCGTGATGTTGATCCGGTCAACATGACTCGGCTGATGGTCGCGCCTCAGTCGATGGAAGCCAACGAGGCCGAAACGGTTGTAATAACGGCGACGGTATCCCCCGTTCCTGCCGACCCGCCGGTGTTGTGGGTTTCTGACAACGACCAAACCTGGACACGCTCGGCCATGAGCACTTTAGATGGGCCACAGGTCGGCTTGAATACCCGCCAATACAACAGCGAAATACGGGTCTCGGACCGTGAACTGAAGTATTGCATCACCAGCGGCGAGGCGCGTTCGCCCAATTATGTCATCGCCATCCGCCGCATTCCGACCGTCGTTGGATTCACGGTGGAATACGTTTATCCCGAATACACCCGGCGAAGCTCCCGCAGCGTGCACAACACCGACGGTTGGATCGAAGCACCGTCCGCTACGCAGGTGATATTGACCATGACAACCACCGAGTCATTGCGGGCAGCGACCATGAACGCGGAAAATCAGCACATCAAAATGCGCGAGCTGGACCCGACCCACTGGCAGGCAAGCCTCGCGTTGGAGCATGAAGGACCCTATTCGCTGGAGATGGTCAGCACGCGCGGCATCGAGGGGCACGGCCCTGCGCAGATGTCGATCCATATCACCCCCGATCGACCGCCAACCGCTCGATTGCTCGCGCCGGCGCTGGATCAGATGGCGGGGGCGAGGCAGGTTTTGCAACTCGCGTATGACATCTCTGATGTCTACGGCATC
>JBBSFP010000090.1:0-8399 GCA_038238625.1 Tepidisphaerales bacterium | reverse complement strand
GCTGCATGTACAGCCGCAATAACAATCAGTGGGCTAGTGCAAATCGTTTCGTATAAACTTGCCAGCAGCTGCGCCGATTGGTGTGCCAGGGATGAATCGCTCGCTTCAACCAGATCGAGCCCGGCACAAAACACCGGCCCCGCGCCCATCAATACAATCACTCGCCTGGCCAGGTCGGCCTGGGTCGACAATATTGCCAAACGCAATTCGTCCATGAGTGCGATCGACAGAGCGTTACGTTTGTCAGGCCGATTAAGCGTGAGGACTCGAATGGCTGGATCGATATCTTCAATCAACACAAGTGACATGTTTCAGATCCCGTCCAGTATTTCAGCAGGTACGTCAAGCGGCATTTCAAGGAGGGCCTGTCCCAGGCATTTGCCCTGTGCGTCGATGCGTAGCGAAATGCTGCCTCCCCCATCCAGCACCTCGCTCAGGATGAAATTGAGGGCACCGATGGCTGGCCAATCATATCTTTTGACGGAACCCAGGAGCATGGGGGCGAAGAATTTTTGTACCTGATCTGCAGTCAGGTGCTCGGCCAGATATTCATAGGCCGAGGTACTCCGCGCTATGACGCCAATGTTAGCACCAGCGCCCTTGTCGCCACTGCGTGCGGTGGCGATACGCCCCAGCCGAATAGATACCAACTGCGTCACGGCTGAATCACCTCCACCGTGGGATGTACACGGCTGGTGTCGATGAGGGTGGGCCAGTATCCATAAACATCACGCACCGCCGGTCGGCCTTCCGCATAACCGGTGACGCCCTGGGGGCCCGCTGTCACGAGAGGGGCGATCTGTTTGGTAAACCTCTGCACCACCCGGCGGCGCCGGTCGGTGATCGTCATGCGCAGCACCACTTCCAGCGCATCGGCATGTCGTTGAAACATCGGCACGGGTACCACATCCCCGGCCCCCAGGCATTCAATATCCCATCGGAATGGCTCACATCCAACATCACACAATCGCTCATAAACCATTTGTCCGCAGCGGCGAGCCTTGGCAACTGCATTGCGCCCGAAAATCGTAAGCATAGCCGATGCCCGATACCCCGCATGATATGTCGCGCTGACCTTGTAGGTCGCGGGGGGGGCGCGCCCTGCCGCACCGCTCACACGCACGCGATCATGGCCTACGTCTTTCAGTTTCAAATCCAAGAACGATGCCGTCACGTCGGGGCTTAGATAGTTGCCCGGGTCACCCATTTCATAGATCAATTGTTCTTTTACCCCCTCCAGATCGACGCGGCCGCCACTGCCATCCGGCTTGGTGACCACGCATGAACCGTCGGCGGAAAGCTCCACCAGGGGAAAGCCCATATGGGTGGGATCTTGAATATTCAGCCAATCAGTTGTAATTCCACCCGTGACCTGCGTGCCACATTCGATGAGGTGTCCTGCAACGGTAGCCGCGGCTATGCAGTCATAATCCGTGGCCGACCAATTGAAGTGATTCATACAAGGGGCGACCGTGAGGCTCGGATCTGCCACACGCCCGGTGATGACGATTCTCGCTCCGGCTCCCAAGGCCTCGGCAACCGGTGCCGCCCCCAGATACGCGTTGGCGGTGGTCAACGTAGCCGCTATTTCCGAAAGCTTTTTTTGCGTTTCCAAATGACAGTACATCTGCGTCTGAGGATCAGCGGCCAGCGCACTCCTAAGCTCACCGAGCACGTCATCACCATCGACGATGCCGATTGACATCGCTCCCAACCCCGCTTCGCGCAGGATGGCAGCGACGGCGCGTCCGCAGGCGGTGGGGTTTAGCCCACCCGCATTGGTCACCAGCCTGAATTTTCGCCCGGCCTTCCAGAAGGGAACCAGCGATCGAATGACATCCAGAAAATCACGCGGGTAGCCGACATCCGCATTTTGCAGACGCTGCCGCGCCAGGATCGACATTGACACTTCGGCCAGGTAGTCCAGAGTCAGGTAATCAAGCTGGGGCGATTGCTCAACCAGACGTGCGGGCGCATCGGTGTCATCGCCCCAAAACCCTTGCGCGTTACCAATGATCAGCGGTTCATCCATCAGTGACCGAATACATTCTAAACCTGAAGCACCCCCGCGCGAAACCCACCGGGCGGCGGGGGACGAGTGGCCAGGCTCAGAGACTGAATTAGAACTGACCGCGTGGCCCTTGGGTCGATGATCGCATCCACCCAACCGCGCGCAGCGCCATAACGAATATCCGCCTGGCGATGGTAATTCTCGCGCGTCACCTGCTGCAGCGAATGCAACTCCGCCTCGGACAGCTTTTGGCCGGTACGTTCCGCCTGGCGCCGCTGAAGATCGACCAGCGTATCAGTCGCCTGCTCGCCTCCCATGACGGCATAGCGCGCCGAAGGCCAGGCGAAGATGAAATGGGGGTCAAACGCTTTACCGCACAGGGCGTAATTGCCCGCACCAAACGATCCGCCAATGATCACGGTAATTTTCGAAGTTGCACAATTGCTCACCGCGTTCACCAGCTTGGCGCCGCTGCGAATGATCCCTCCCTGCTCTGCATCGCGACCCACCATGAACCCCATCACATCCTGAAAAAAAACCACGGGTAAACCATTCTGGCTGCAATCCATGACGAAGCGCGAGGCCTTGTCGGCGCTGTCTGCGTAGATCACGCCACCAATCTGCAGCTCGCTGCGCCCGCTACGGCGACGTTCCCGCTGGCTGGCGACGATGCCGACTTTGAAACCCCCAATGTTTGCATAGGCACAGACAAGCGATTGACCAAACTCGGGCTTGTATTCCTGCAGCGACTGCCGATCGATGATGCAGTTGAGCACATCTAGCACGTTGTATTCGCGGTTCCCCTCTAGCCCGACCAATTCATTTAAGCGACCGGAATCCGCCGATGGTTCGCCTGCCCCAGGAAGGTGCGCGTTCGTATTCCACATCGGCCCCAACTGAACCACGAGGGTGCGCAGTCGTTGCAGACAGGCTTTGTCATCTTTTTCGCGGAAATCGATCGTACCGCTGATCCGTGCGTGCATGGCTGCTCCGCCCAGGTCTTCTGAATCCACCTGCTGACCGATAGCTGCCTTGACCAGCGCTGGCCCAGCGAGGTTAAGCGCGCTACCTTCGGTCATGAGCACCTTGTCGCACAACACCGGCAAGTATGCCCCGCCTGCAACGCAGTTGCCCATAATGGCCGCGTATTGCGGCACCCCAGCAGCGGACAGAACTGCGTTGTTGCGGAAAATCCGACCGAAATCATCCTCATCCGGGAATACCTCGTCCTGCATTGGAAGATAAACGCCGGCTGAATCGACTAGATAGATCAACGGTAGATTGCACCGGTGGGCTATGCGCTGCGCCCGTAAAATCTTCTTAGCTGTAGCAGGAAAAAACGCGCCAGCTTTCACAGTGGCATCGTTGGCGATCACCATGCAGGACCGGCCCTGCACGCACCCGACCCCGGTGATCACGCCCGCCGCAGGGACCTCTCCGACTTCCGGATACATTTGCCACGCCGCCCAAAGATTCAATTCTAAAAATGGTTGCCCATCGTCCAGCAACAGCGCGATCCGTTGTCGCACGCTGAGCCGTCCGAGTCGGCGCTGCCGCTCATGGCCAGCCACGCCGCCCCCCTGGCGAAGAAGTTTTTCCTGTTCCTGAATTTGAGCGGTGATTTCGTCCAGGTTTGTGGGTATTACTGGGTTAGGCCCATTACCCTTGGACTTTGTCCTGCTTGCCGGCCTTTTCATTCGCTCTCGCCCGCGCTATCCGCCACTAAATTAAACCATCCCTTTCCATCGGGCCGCACACGCACCACCGGATTTCCCGGCTCATGATCCAGCACCAGCAGCCAATCGAGCTCGGCGGCGGTACGCAGAATCCAGTGCCGCACCACGGTGCTCAGGTACGGTTCCACATCGTAAGCCATGTTGTACGCGGCACCGACGTGATTGATAGTGGGGATGATGTCGGGCAAAAATACCACCGTGCGTCCGCGATCATCTTTGAACCCAACGGCCTGCTGGCCCCAGGTATGACCGGGCACCTGGAAAACAAAGATGCCTGGTAAAATCGGCATTTGCAATTGAGCCTGCGGAGCCGCAGGAACCTGCTGGCGTGGTGGAACAACATCGACAGGGAACGGGGCAGGGCTTTCAACTAAACGAAGCCGAGATTCGAGGGGCAGCAGGTTTTCGCGCAGGTAAGTGCGCGTCATCACATAATGCCCGTTTTGCGCATCGTCCCATTCCCGCCTTTGCACGAAAATCGGCGCGTTGGGGAAGGTGAGTTTGATCGACGGATATCCGTCGTTGGTCCAGTCCGGGCGTTCACCATCACGGGTAAGACGGGTTAGACCACCCGCATGATCAAAGTGCAGGTGCGTCACGACGACTGCTTCAATGTCTTCACAGGCAACGCCCGCTTCCGTCACCGATTTGCCAACAGAATCGTCGCTAAGGCCAAAGATTTGCTTCATCTTCGCGTCAGATTTATTTCCGCTGCCGGCTTCGATAACGATGTGTTTTGGCGACCCATAATCGACGCGTTGCAGAAGCAAGCAATTGTGCGCCAGCAAAATGCGGTTTTGGTCGTCAGGCTTGGCCACCTTGCTCCAAAGTGCGCGCGGCACGACACCGAACATGCTGCCGCCATCGAGCCAGAGAGGCCCGGTTCGCAGCAGCTGCCAACGGTATAAAACCTCCTCAGACATGCCGATTGAACCTACCCGTTGTTGGAGGGATTCTTCTCGCCTGGGAATTGTTTGAGCCCCTGGGTGCGGGGCTTGCGGCCGGTTCCCTTGGCGTTTGGACTGGATTCGTGGATGTAGTACTTACTGTTGGGCTGGGTGTCCATGTATTTCAGAGCTGCCGCCGCTGCCGTCTCCATCGATTCATCTTTGTGATTGAAAACACGGTAAAGCGAATCGTGCACCTGCTGTTCGGCCATGTCCATGAAGTAGTTGGCCGCTGCGCGCTCGGACTCAAACTTATCTCCGCTTTCCGCGTTTCGGATCTGCTGATCGAGACGGCTAAGCGTGCAGGCGTATGCGTGGATGAAAATGATGCTATCGGCCAATCGACCTTGCACGGCCTGGCGCGATACGATCTTTTCACCGTAATGCTTGCTGGCAATAACGAAGGCATGGCTGTGTTGCTGGATCAGCTTCCCAAGGCGGGTCGCGTGCGGTTGCAGCACAGAGGTGATCGCACCGTTGAAATCAGGCGCTTTGCGGCGCATTCCTAAGAACACTTCGCCTCCGATGCCCACCGCCGCCTTTGCCACACCTGGTTTGAAGAGGCGCTTGACGGCGCGCATGGCGTTGGGCACCGGGCCGGCTTCAGTATCCCATCCCACAGCTTCCTGCACGCCCAGCAGTTTCTCCGCCAACTGTTTTCCACCGTAACCGAAGATGTAGGCGCGCATCACTTCGTTAGCGCCTTCAACGATCGAGTTAATGCGCGAGTCGCGGAAAATCCGCTCAACATCGTTCTCCGTCATGTATCCTTCGCCTGCCATGATCTGCACCGCATCATCCACGCAGCGCATGCCCATCTCCGAGCAGAAAACTTTGCACACCGCGGTCTCAACGGGGATATCTTCATCGTGGCGATCGAGCATGCCGGTGGTCATGTATAGCATCGATTCCATTGCGTACATCCAAGCCGACATGCGCGCGATCTTTTCCCGGATCAATTCGAAATCGGCCAGGGGTCTTCCGAATTGATAGCGCGTCTGTGCCCACTTGGTTGCTTGCTCATAAGCGGTGCGAGCGCCACCGAGCATTCCTGCGGAAAGGGTGCAGCGCCCGTAATTCAGGCAAGAGAGGGCGACATTTAACCCTTTACCTTCCTTATGAAGCAGGTGATCGCGCGGCACCTTCACGTTTGTAAAGCGCAGGCGAGCCTGCCAGGTTCCGCGTATGCCGCATTTCGTGCGGTTTTTCTCAAAAATTTCAATGCCGGGCATATCGGGTGTGCAGACCAGTGCGGTAACGCGCTCACTGACCTTTCCCGTGGCCGGATCGGAGATTTTCTGCTTGCACATCACGGTGAGCAGACTGCTGATAGCCGCGGAGGTTGACCATTTTTTTTCGCCATTAAGAATGTAATACTGCCCGTCTTCAGAAAGCTCACAGCGCGTTTCCTGTCCACCGGCATCGCAACCCACATTTGGCTCAGATAAGCAAAAGGCCGACACCCAATCGTTAGCCAGTCGAGGTAACCATCGTTTTTTCTGATCTTCGGTGCCAAACAGCATGAGCGCCTTGCAGCCAATCGACTGATGTGCCGATACCAGTACGGCCGTAGACCCGCAGGTTTGCCCGATGCGCTCTAAGACTCGATTGTAGCTGGTGATGCCCAGCCCTCCGCCGCCAAATTCGGCGGGAATTGTCATACCCAGCACGCCAAGCTCAAATAGCTTTTTGATCACCCAATCTGGAATTTCCTGCTCTTGATCTATGATTGAAGCAGGGTGCTCGTTAGTAAGATAGGGATCGAGCCTGCTGAGAATCGCATCGCATCTCGCCTTCTCATCTGCGGGCGGTTGCGGATATGGGAACACCAGTTCCTGCCGAATACGGCCCCACACGAGATTTTTGATGAACCCCATGGTTGCCGGCTCGGGGCCGAGAAGTTTCTCGGCATCCTCGAGCATTTTTCGGTCTTTTTCGTCTATGCCTTTGAGGTTCTTCAGTTCTGCCATATGCTTGCAGACCTCTGTAAATTTTTTTGATTAAACGGTTAGTAACCTTACTGATTTGTTCATCACAAAACCAGTGGTGATTTGCGGTAAGGGTTCATCGCACACGCAATATGGTGGATGGAAAAACCAAGACGTTCTCCATCACCACTCTGGGCTGTCGGGTGAATCAGTACGAAAGCCAGCAGGTGGCAGAGCTACTACGCACGCGCGGGTGGCGTGAAACATCGCCTGAACAGGCCGTCTTGTGCATCGTCAATAGCTGCTCGGTGACCAACGAGGCAGCGGCACAGAGTCGCCAAATGGCAAGGCGACTTACGCGGCTGGGCGGTTTCACTCGGCGTGTGTTGGTCATGGGGTGCTGGGCGACCAGCCACCCGCGCGAGGCCGCTGAACTGCCGGGCGTGGATACCGTCCTGGGACACGGGGATAATGTCGCGGAAAAAGTTGATCATCTGCTAAATGCCTGGAGCAACGACGCGGCACCAGCCTATTGTGCTCGCGGTAAGGCAACCGGAACGACGACATTGCCGCTGCTCAACTCCATGCAGACGACGCATCAGCGGGCGTACCTGAAGATTCAAGATGGTTGCGATGCCCATTGCACCTACTGCATCATCCCTAAATTACGGCCTCGATTGTGGAGTAAACCAATCCCAGACGTCATTGCAGAGGCTAGGCAGCTCGTCGCCGCTGGGCATCAGGAGATCGTACTCACCGGTATTTTTTTAGGGGCCTATGGACAATCGACCGCGTTACACCGACGGCAGTCGACGGATCGCAAACCATTGATCGATTTGATTGCCGCACTATGCAAGCGGGAAATCGGATTACGCCGCCTGCGTCTCTCCAGCCTCGAGCCCGCGGACCTGACCGAAGACTTGCTGGGCGAATTAAGCGCTCACCCGCAGGTCATGCCGCACTTTCACCTTCCGCTCCAGAGTGGCTGCGATGTTTTGCTGCATCGAATGAATCGCCAGTATAGAAGACAGGATTTCTTAAAAATGGTTCAATGCGTCCGTGCTGTTTTCGACCGGCCGGCAATTACCACCGATATCATCGTTGGTTTTCCTGGCGAAGGTGAAGCGGAGTTTGCCGAAACGCTGGCGCTAATGGACGAGGTGCGTTTTTTACATATCCACGCATTTCCGTTTTCCGCTCGACCCGGTACGGCAGCGGCGCGCTGGCTGGACGAAGCCGTGCCTCCCCCGGTTGTCGCCCAGCGCCGAGAGATTCTTAGCCAGCGGGTGCAGGCGCATGGCATGGACTTTCAACGGCGGTTCATCGGCCAGGAAGTTGAAATTCTTGTGGAGCATACAGGCCCGGACAAAAGGGTCCACGGCAGGTGCGAACGGTATTTCGATGTGACTGTCGAAACGACTCAGGAAGCCGTACACCCGGGTCGACTCATTCGACTAAAAATCGACCGGGTTACTTCAAAGGGGGCGGTAGGAACACAGGTGGAAATATGAAGCCGCTAGCTATTTTTCACCGGCCTTGGTCAACGCCTTTAGCAGATCGTCCGTCGAGTAAATACTCGTCAATTGAATGGGTTCATCACGGCTTGGCCCATAGACAGCGGTGAGGGGAATCCCGCCGGAACTATTGAGTTTTTTCAACAAAGGCCAGCCCGCTGCGTCTTTCTGCGTTAAATCAGCCTTCAGCAGGACAACGCGATGATCTGAAATTGCCTTCAGTACCTGCGGGTCAGGGAAAACATGATTCTCGATGAATTTGC
>JBBSFP010000089.1:0-8417 GCA_038238625.1 Tepidisphaerales bacterium | reverse complement strand
GAAATCAAGCACGTTCGCAAGCCGGTTCTGCTGCATGTCAAGACCATCAAGGGACACGGCTATGAGGTCGCCAGCAGCGATCCAACCAAGATGCACAGCCCCGCCGCTTTCAGCATGAACGGGTGCCGGGTAGAAATCAACAAGTCGACAGGCAAATCGTGGACGACGGCGTATGCGGATGCCATGATCAAGCTGGCCAAAGAAGATTCCCGCGTCATCGCCCTGACGGCCGCCATGCCCGATGGCACGGGGCTCAGCAAGTTTGAGAAAGAGTTTCCCGATCGATACGTCGACACCGGTATCTGTGAAGGGCACCTCACCGCCATGGCAGCCGGTATGGCCAAGAGTGGCCTGCGGCCGTTCGCGGCCATTTATTCCACGTTCATCCAGCGGGCGTTCGACCAGGTTTGGCAGGAAGTGATTCTCAACAACCTGCCGGTCTGCTTCTGCCTTGATCGAGCCGGGTTTGTCGGTGATGACGGCGCTGTGCATCACGGCTTCATGGATCAGGCTTTCCTGCGGCCGCTGCCGGGCATCGTGCTGATGGCCCCCAGCGACGAGGCCGAACTGGGCCGCGCCCTGCGCATGGCCATTTCGCTCGATGGTGCCAGCGCGCTGCGTTATCCGCGCGACAACGTACCGACGGAAAATTTTGAACAAACCATCGCCGAGCCCCTGCGCCTGGCCGCCGCGCAGCCGTGGCAGGTGGGGCGCAGCCGCGTGCTTCGCCAGGGGTCGGATGCAACACTGCTGGCTTACGGGGCATTGGTGCAAAACGCCATGCTGGCTGCCACCGAACTGGCCACCGACGGCATCGAAGTCGAGGTAATTGATGCCCGCTTCTGCAAGCCACTCGACTCCGCTGCGCTCGAGCGCGTGCTGCGCCCATCCCATCCCGTGTTAACCATTGAAGATCACTTTCTTCAAAACGGATTCGGAACCGCCGTACTCGAATATGCGGTCGCCCATGCGCTTCCAACCGAAGCTATTACCCGGCTGGGTATGCCTGATCGTTTGATCGGCCATGCCACGCGTAAAGAGCAACTTACCGAAGTGGGGCTTGACCCAACGGGCATCGCGCGCAGCGTGCGTGCCTCCATCCGCCGGGCCGCTCCCATCACCGTCGCCAAAAATGCCTATGCGTGACGGTTCTGCAACTGGCCATGAATTGGGCCGGCCGGTTGTTCTAGGTCTTGGTGCTAATAATCTTGCTGGGCTTTTCAAAGACCCCCGCGTGTTGCCACGCGGGGGCTTTGTTAATCCTTGGGATAGGTAGCTTAAGGAGTCCAGATGCCCACGGAAATCGGAGCTGTAGATCGCCAATCCTATTTAAGCCGTGCGTTGCAGGCCGCCGACTGGTTTGTTAATTCCCAGGTGCGTCCACCAAAGCCGTGGATGGCCGATCAGGGACGCTGGTTATACTACTACTATATGCCGGAAGATAAGTATGTTCCGGGCTTGAACTGGACGCAGGGGCGGGGTCTGTTCGTGTTAAGCGAAGCTCACAAGATCGCGCCCAATGTCCGATACCTCGAATCAATGGAATTAGGGTGCCGGTATGTGCGGGCTCTGCAGCCGATGGATCCGGAACAGCCCATTACTCATGGCTCGTTTCACGAGGAGATCCCCCAGGCAAATTTTGGTGGCATCCTTGACGGCGCGCAGGCCGCCAGCGGATTACTCATGCATTACCGGGTGACCGGCAACATTGATTCTCTCAGGCGGGGCCGCGCCTTTTGTCAATTTCTCCTGCGTACCTACCGCCCTGACCGCGGACTGGCGTGGAAAGTTCAGTACTGGCCTGAAAAAGTCCGCTATCAGGAAAACGTAAGCTCCTGTATTCAATATGCTTCGGCCATTCCACTTTGGCATCTCTATAACATCACTGGCGAAGGGCAATTTCTCGGGCCGCTGCTATTTGCAGCCGATGGAATTCTCAAATGCCAGCGACCCGATGGCGCATTTAATTACCTAAGCGATATCAGTGGTATCAAGGAGCCGCCCTTCAACCATCATTGGGGTCTTGGTACTGGGCAGGAGAAATTTATCCTGCGCAATGACGATGGCATCGCAGTAGTCGTGTTGGCTGCCTACAAGATTACCCGAGACAAAAAATACCTCGATGCCATGGTGCATTATGCTGACTGGATCATTTCACAAACGCCCCCCGAGCGCCCCTATAACGCCTTCGGCATTCAGGCGGCGACAATTCTGGATATTGGCAAGTTGGCTGGCAAAGACTATTCGCCCTGGGTGCTGGATCACCTGGAAAAGCGCTGTCTTAATCTTCAGGTACAAAATTCCACTAATCCCAAAGCCGATGGTGGATTCCGTGGGGAAGACGAAGAAGGCAACAGCGGCATCTTCGGCGGGACGGCGCTGGACTATGTGGTCACACGCACCACCTGCTACATGGCCGGGTTACTTTTTCGATTGTCGGGACAGGGCACCGGCGCGGGGTTCAGCGTCTTCGGGCTGGGCGATTAGGTCGCGCTTCAGCTACCGACACTTACATCGGCAATCTCGCTGATTTGGAAGTTTGCGCTGACTCAAGTTAAAATGGGTCTCATGTCGACCTCAACGCCCGGGCATCATTCATCAAACTCCGATCACCGGCCCGATGCGCGCGGACAATTTCCGCTGGAGATGACCAAGCTCTCCCCTGAGCAATTGGTGGCAGCGCTGATCGACCATACCGTCCGGATGGGAGCCAGCGATTTGTTCCTGCTCACTGACCACAACGGGATGACCGCCGATGTGCGCCACCTGGGCATCGTGAGGCAGGTAGTACACCTGGCGGGGGATGTGGGTAAAAAATGTATCGCCCACATCAAGGCCAGCGCGGGGCTTGACCCCTCTGACCGGCGTCGACCGCTCGATGGTCGATGGATTTTTAAGCGCGATGGTGGATCTCCTGTCGACCTGCGATTGAGCACGCTGCCGACTCTATACGGTGAAGATATCGCCATGCGGCTTTTTGACCGCGATACGCAGCTTTTCGGCGTGGATGGGCTGGGGCTGACGGCACGGCAGGGCAGCGTGCTGGCCAGCATGATCGAAAGCCCCTCGGGCCTGGTGCTTTTGACCGGTCCCACCGGCTCCGGCAAGACCGCAACCCTGTACGCCTGCCTCCGCAAGCTCAATGACGGGAAACACAAAATTAACACCATTGAGGACCCCATCGAATATGCCATCGACGGGTTTCGCCAGTCGCAGGTGAATCATCACATCGGGGGCGTGGGGTTCAGTGAACTGCTTCGTGGCGTGTTAAGGCAATCGCCCGATGTGATCATGATTGGTGAAATTCGCGACACCGAGACCGCCCAGACCGCCGTACACGCTGCCAACAGCGGGCACCTGGTTTTCGCCACGGTTCATGCTGCTGCCGCCCCCAACGCTCCACACACATTGCGGGCCCTGGGCGTGCTTCCGCAGTTACTGGCTACCGCGATGCGGGGTGTCATCGCGCAGCGGCTTGTGCGAACGCTGTGTCCAAAGTGTCGCATTCCCATCGATTTGAGCGAGGCCCCGCATATGTTTGACGATGTGCGCTGGGCGCTGAAGGACGATGAAGGCAAAGAGTTGTACGCCTCTCGCGGGTGCGATGATTGCGCCGGTGCCGGTTTCGTCGGTCGCACGGGCGTATTTGAGATCATGCCAGTCACGGTCAGTCTTCGGCACTTGATTGGCGAGAACGTTTCCGCGCGTGACCTGCGGGCTAAAGCCGTCGGTGAAGGAATGCTGGATTTTCGCCAGGCAGCCTTGCTCAAACTGGCCCGCGGGCAAACTTCCACGGATGAAGTGTTCCGGCTTCTACCCCCCGAGCAGTTGCTCGAGCAATGAGGCCCACGGGTCCGATCGGCGTCTGATACCCTCTAAGTTAGCGACCGCGCATCATCCAGGAATTCCTTGCAAACTCCGCCGGCACCGCCTACCATTCAAACGCTTTTATAAGAACGTGTTAGCTTGATCATAGGGCCGTGTGAGCGTTTAGATCAGGTGTTGACAAACAACCTGGCGACGCCCGGAAACGGCTTTGTGCCATTGGCGGTGTTGGATTCCAGATGTGGTTCAGCCGTCAGACGAAAAATGCGGGTCGAGGATCAGCAGTGAATGATCGCAAGATCGTAGAATACGATTGCGTCCTCGGCTTTTGATGGGATTGGTGCAGTGCGTCCAGAAGCCAAAATAGCTTCCCTCTCCAAGATGGTGGACCGGGCCTGTGATTGCATGGCTGGTTTGCTGTTGTTCAGTTGGGCGCTCCTTGCGCCAAAACTGAGCGTACGGAAAACCGGGCTGCTTTCGGGGTGGTTCAAGCCTTCGCAGAGCGTGCAACATCGGCCCTCGCCAAGCCTTTGCGCCCAGCGGCTCCCGATAGGGAACCATGGCCCGAGGGCTGGCTGTTCCATCATCGAATCACCGCCCATTTCGTCTGATGCGCCTGCGCCCACGCCTGGTTTTTCCACCCGCCCGTGATTGAAAAACCAAACTTTTCGCGCGACTGCTGCGGGTTTTTACGCTCCGGTTGAGCGAGATTCACGGGTGCAGACATGACAGTATATGTGATCGTTGCGTTGCTGGCAGGATTGATTGCCGGCGCGGTAGGGCTCTATTTCTTTTTCAACCAATCCGGGAAAAACCTGCTGGCGCAGGCCCGCGCCGAAGCGGAACAGCTTCGGTCGGCAGCGCGCGCTAACGCCGAAAACACGGCCAAGGAGATCGAGCTCAAAGCCCGCAGCGAACAGCTTAGAATCAAAGAGCAATTCGAGCGCGACAGCGAAACGACACGCGCCGAACTTAAAGCGCACGAAGCCCGCCTCACCAAGCGGGAAGACGTGCTGGATAAAAAACTCGACACCCTCACCGTCAAAGACAAGCAGCTTGATGATTTGCAGCAACGCCTCGCGCTGCGCGAGAAAAGCTCCGCCGCCAAGGACGAGCAACTGACAGCCATGATCGCCGAGGAGCGCGATCGGCTGCTGCATATTTCATCTTTGAGCCCGGAAGCCGCCAAGGAACTTCTGCTCAAGCGCATCGAAGATGACTGCCGCCTCGAGGCAGGAGCGCTGATCCAGAAGATCACCGAGCAGGCCCAGGAAGAAGCGAAGGAAAAGAGCCGGCAAATCATCCTGCAGGCGATTCAGCGGTACGCCTCCGATCACACATCAGATCACACGGTTTCGACCGTGCAGATTCCCAGCGATGACATGAAGGGGCGGGTCATCGGCCGCGAGGGTCGAAACATTAAAAGCTTTGAAAAGGCCACGGGTGTGGACGTGATCATTGATGATACGCCCGGGGTGGTGGTGGTGAGCTGCTTTGATCCGGTGCGGCGCGAGGTGGCCCGCATCTCACTCGAACGGCTGGTGCAGGATGGGCGCATTCACCCCGCCCGAATCGAGGAAATCGTCGCCGCAACCACGAGCGAAATGGACGAGGAACTCATCCGCATCGGAAAAGAAGCCGTGCAGGAGGCGAACCTCCCCAACATCGCCAAGCCCATTTTGCCCATGCTGGGGCGACTGGCGTACCGAACCAGTTATGGCCAGAACGTGCTAAAGCATTCGATGGAGGTGGCTTACTTATCACAGATGATCGCCGATGAATTGGGCCTTGATGGCCAACTGGCGCGCCGCGCGGGTTTGCTGCACGATATCGGTAAGGCGATGGATCATGAAGTTGAAGGCGGGCATCCGCAAATTGGCTACGAGTTCCTGCGGAAGTTCAATGAAAGCGAAGCCGTGCTGAATGCGGCGCTGGCGCACCATGGCGATTCACCCGCCACCACGCCGTATACGCCGATCGTGGCGTCGGCGGATGCAATCAGCGCGTCCCGGCCTGGCGCTCGGCGCGAAAGCCTCGAACGCTACATCAAACGCCTGCAGGAACTGGAAGAACTGGCGATGACCTTCGATGGCGTACGGCAGGCATACGCCATTCAGGCCGGGCGCGAAGTACGCGTGATTGTCGATGCCAAGATGATTGACGACCGCGCCAGCGCCAAGGTGGCCCGCGATATCGCCAAGAAAATTGAAACCGACATGACCTACCCCGGCGAGATTAAGATCACCCTCATTCGCGAAGTGCGCAGCGTCGAATACGCGCGGTGAAGTAAGTCCCTGGGCGATGTTCCCATCCCCAGTATCCCAGTCGCACGTTCCATGCTCAGGTCCTTATGCCCGGTTCTCGTGAACACTACCTTTCCGGTGTGCGAACGGTGGTTGTTAAGCTCGGCACGCAACTGCTGAGCGACCACGACCGTCGGCTGGATACCGCGTATATCGCTGAAGTCGCCCGACAAATCGTGCAGCTGCGCCTGCGAAATG
This sequence comes from Tepidisphaerales bacterium, assembly GCA_038238625.1. GTDB lineage: Bacteria > Planctomycetota > Phycisphaerae > Tepidisphaerales > Tepidisphaeraceae > JBBSFP01. The sequence continues at coordinate 2,091 of JBBSFP010000089.1, read as the reverse complement.
TGCGCGTGACCATCGTCAGCAGCGGGGCCATCGGCGCGGGTTTACGTGAGCTGAATCTTGCTGAACGGCCCACCGACCTGGCCGACCTGCAGGCCGTCGCCGCCGTGGGCCAGCGCCGCCTGATGGACACCTGGGCAGCCGCTTTTTCCGAAGCGCAAATCCCGGTTGCCCAAATCCTGCTCACCCGCGAAGACATCGATGATCGCTCGCGCTTTTTGAACGTTCGTAACACGATTCATGCCGTGCACAAACTCAAGGCCATTCCGATCATCAATGAGAATGACACCATCAGCACCGATGAACTGATCCGCATCAGCTTCGGTGACAATGATATCCTGGCTGCGCTGGTCGCCCACGCCATCCACGCCGAGTTGCTGGTGCTCATGACGGTTGTCGATGGCCTGCTTGATGCCGATGGCAAATCGGTTCGGCTGGTGGAAAGCTTGAGCGATGCCAGGGCACTGGTGCGGGTTGAAAAGTCGGCATCGGGCAAAGGCGGGATGAATTCGAAGCTGGAAGCGGCGCGCATGGTGACCGAATCGGGTGAAGCGATGGTGGTGGTCGATGGGCGAATGCCTGAGGTGCTGGAGCGCGTCTTAAAAGGGGAGGAGATCGGGACGCTGTTTGTCCCTGCGGCCAGAAAGCGACCCTCGCGCAGCCGCTGGATTGGAGCCGTGCGGCCGATCGGAAGCATCGTGGTGGATGCCGGCGCGGAGCGCGCCCTGGTGGAGCAACGCCGCAGCCTGCTCCCCGCGGGAATTCTCAAGGTGGATGGAACGTTCCATCGCGGCGATTGCATTGCCATTCTCACCGACGATGGCCGGACGCTCGGGCGCGGACTGGCCAACTACGCTTCCGAGCAGATCAGCCAGATTCGCGGCATGAAAACCAGTGCGGTGCGCGACATGCTCGGTGAAGCCGCGTATGACGAGGTGGTGCACCGGAATAATCTCGTGCTGGATTAGCGCAATTAGCCGCAATAAACCGATGAATCGCCAGCGATCCCTTGACCTGGGACTGTTTTGGTTAAACAATCCATCCGGATGAACGGATGAATAAACAATGAAAAACGCATTACTCGATTTGCTGGCCCGCCGGGTCGTTGTACTGGACGGCGCGATGGGCACCAGCATCCACACCTATCCGCTTGATCTGCAGCGCGATTGGCTCGGGCAGGAAAACATCAGCGAGGTTTTGAATCTCACCCGCCCTGAGATCATCCAGGAAATTCACGAGAGTTTTTTCGCGGTCGGGTGCGACGCGGTGGAGACCAACACTTTTGGTGCCAACAAGATCGTGCTCGCTGAAGCCGGGATGCCGGAGCGCACTTTTGAAATCAATGAGCTCGCCGCGCAGATTGCCCGCCGGGCCGCTGACAAGTTCACCACTGCGCGGCGACAGCGATTCGTCATCGGTTCCATGGGGCCGGGCACCAAGCTGGTATCGCTGGGGATGACCGATTGGGTGACGATGGAAGATTCCTATGCAGAGCAATGCCGCGGCCTGATCGCCGGGGGGGTCGATGGGTTGCTGATCGAAACCGCGCAGGATCTTTTGCAGATCAAAATTGCCATCAACGCTGCCTGCAAGGCGATGGATGATGCCGGCGTGCGCTTGCCGCTCATGGTACAGGTTTCAATGGATTTGAATGCAGGTCAGAGCATGCTGATGGGGTCGGATTCCTCGGCGGTGGTGGCGACGATCGCGCCTTATGAGCAGGTGCAGGTGCTGGGGCTCAACTGTGCCACGGGACCGACCGAGCTCACTGAGCATGTGCACTATTTCTGCCAGCATTGGCCACGCTATGTGAGCATTCAACCCAATGCAGGCATGCCATTGATGGTGGATGGCGAAGCGCACTTCCCGCTGGGCGCGCAGGATTTTGCCCGTGGGATGAAACGGTTCATCGAAGATTTTGGGGTAAACCTCGTCGGCGGTTGCTGCGGTACCCGGCCGGCGCATCTCAAAGAGCTGATCAACCTCCTGGGCGACCGTGGCCCGCTGGGGGATGAGCGAAACCACATCCTGCCCGCAGTGGCGCGACAGCCTTCGCTGCGTGCGCAGGTATCGAGCCTGGTCAGCGCCGAAGAT
>JBBSFP010000088.1:0-8417 GCA_038238625.1 Tepidisphaerales bacterium | reverse complement strand
CAGGCATACACCCCCGACGTCCGTGCCACCAATCGCCGGGTGGAGATCGAAGTCATGAACGCGCTGGTGGATGACTACCGGGATCCGGGGGGGAATGTAACGACCCAGCGAACAGGAACCGCACCGGAGACCCAGCCGGAAATTGCCCCGGAACCGCCTGCGGCCTTACCCCCAAAACAGTAACGCTCGTATCTGCACAAACGACCGCGCGATCAATCGTTGGGCGAAGCGGTCAGCGGATTGGCAGGCCTGGTAGCGGCAGGCGTCTCCGATGGAGCAGGGTTCGGCAACCTCCCTCTGCTGGGACCCGTAGCAGGCCGATACAGGGGCGGCGGTGGAGGGTACGGATCGGTCGACTGCACCAGCCGCGCCCAATGCAATGAGTCTAACAAAGCGGCACTATCCTCATGTTCCTGCGCGTAGATCCAGATATGCAGGGTCAAGCGGCCAAAGGGTAACAAAGTTTGGTAATGCCAGGCATCCGCATCAGAGTATGTCATGCAACGTATGTTGTAACCAAAGGCATTACCCTGCTCCATCCGCTGTTCAGCAAACTCGCGCAGACCCGGATGGTCGCCAAAGTAGATTCCCAATTCCGCAGCAGCGGGATCGGAATCGCGCAGGGCGCGATACACGTAGAAGTCCGGGCCTTGCTCATAATGCCAGGTAAACCCCGGCGGCAGGTCCGCACGCGGCTGAAACGCAGGAGCCTGCCTGGGGTCATGCGTTTGAGTTTCCTGGCACCCGGTCAGGAAGATCACTGGGCAAATCAGCAACATTGCCATCCGCAGCGAGCCAGCCATCATCATGGAAAACCTCGGTTTGAAACCAGCAATAGTAGGCGTTGACAAGCGCTGGAAACAACCTGGCGTGATTGCGCAGATATCGCACCAGTTTGCTTGACACCGCGCGCGTCGCTGACGACGATGCGAATCTTCTCGTGGCTCGGGTTTCCCTTAACGCCGTTGTTTCACTGTTCGCGGTTTGGGCCGCGTGTGATTATTTGATTTGCTTTTAGGAGAGAAAAATGAGTTCAAACGCACGCCAGGACGCTATTCGGGCGATCGCCACTACGCGGCACAAGCTTAATCACGTGGACTTCAAGACCACGCACATGAAAGACCTCTTTGGAATCAACGTTTTCAATGAAGAAGTGCAACGCCAACGGCTCCCCAAGACCGTATTTACTGCATTGCAGCAAACCATTCGCGAAGGTGCCATGCTCGATCCGGCGGTCGCCGATGCGGTGGCCATCGCGATGAAGGATTGGGCCATGGGCCATGGGGCGACGCATTACACCCACTTATTTCAGCCGATGACCGGCATCACCGCCGAGAAGCATGACAGCTTTCTGACCCCGACATCAACCGGAGGCGCGATCGCTGAATTCAGCGGCAAGGAACTCATCAAGGGCGAACCCGATGCCAGCTCGTTTCCCTCCGGTGGGCTGCGAGCGACATTTGAAGCGCGTGGCTACACGGCGTGGGATCCCACCAGCCCCGCCTATGTGATCGAACATCCCAATGGTGCCACCCTCGTCATCCCCACGGCGTTTTTAAGCTGGACGGGTGAAGCGCTCGACAAAAAAACCCCGCTGCTTAAGAGCATGGAAGCCCTCAGCCTGCAGGCGATCCGCATCCTCAGGCTCTTCGGTAAATCCGATGTGAAGCACGTATTCACCACCGTGGGCCCGGAGCAGGAATACTTCCTGATCGACAAGAATTTTTTCCTGCTGCGCCCAGACTTGATCAACTGCGGACGCACCCTCTTTGGGACCAAACCCCCCAAGGGACAGGAGATGGAAGATCAGTATTTCGCCAACATTCCCGAGCGCGTGCTGGCGTGCATGGCGGATGCCGAAGCGGAGCTGTTCAAGCTTGGGGTACCGGTCAAAACCCGGCATAACGAAGTGGCCCCCAGCCAGTACGAAATCGCCCCGATCTTTGAAAATTCCAACCTGGCCACCGATCATCAAAACCTCATCATGCAGACGCTGCGCACCACCGCCGACAAGTACGGCCTGGCCTGCCTGCTGCATGAAAAACCATTCGCAGGCATCAACGGCAGCGGAAAGCACAATAACTGGTCGATGTCGACCGACAGCGGCGAAAACCTGCTCAATCCGGGCGACAATCCGCATGACAACGCGCAGTTTTTGGTGTTCGTGGCGGCGGTGATCCGGGCTGTGTCACGCTACAGCGATGTGCTGCGTTTATCGATCGCCTCAGCGCACAACGACCATCGCCTGGGGGCTAATGAGGCCCCGCCTGCAATCATCAGCATCTTCCTGGGCGATCAACTGAACGACATTATCGAGCAAATTGAAAAAGGTGGGGCGACCAGCTCCAAGCAAGGCGGGCAGTTTGAGACCGGTGTTTCGGTGCTGCCCAAACTCCCGCGCGAAGCGGGCGATCGCAATCGCACCAGCCCCTTCGCTTTTACCGGAAATAAATTCGAGTTTCGCGCGGTGGGCAGCAGCCAGAACATTGCCGGGCCTAACACGGTGCTCAACACCATTGTCGCCGAGTCGCTTGACTATGTTTCCACGCGGCTGGAAGGCGAAGTCAAGGGGGGCAAATCTCTCACCAAGGCCATTCAGGAACTTCTTCCCGCCGTCATCAAAGAGCACAAGAAAGTCGTATTCAACGGCGATAATTACACAGAAGCGTGGCACAACGAAGCAGAAAAACGCGGGCTCCCCAACATCAAGCATACCGTTGATGCCCTCCCGGTTATCCGGAAAAAAGAAGTCGTTGAGCTCTTCAGCAAATACAAGGTCTACACTGAGAAAGAGCTTGAAAGCCGCTATGTAATCCTTTGTGAAGCCTATGTTAAAGCAGTGACGGTGGAAGCCAACTTGATGCTGGTAATGGCGCGAACGATGATCCTGCCGGCGGCGTTGCGTCACCAGCGCGAGGTGGGCGAATCCATCGCCGCCGCCAAGGCCGCAGGCGCTGCTGACCCGGCTGGGGTAGAAACGCTGTCGTCGGTGGTGATGGGCATCGGCGACCTGACGCGTGCCATCCACGCGCTGGACAAGGCCGTCCATCACCATGCCGAGGGCGATGTGTTCCACCATGCCAAGAATGCCCGTGACAGCTATTTGCCGGCAATGGTCGCCACGCGCACGGCCGCCGATAAACTCGAGACGATGGTCGCCGATGATCTCTGGCCACTGCCCACGTATCGGGAGATGTTGTTCATTAAGTAGCGGCAAATCCCTGGTTAAAAAACGCATGCCCCGCATGGGCTCGCCCCATGTGGGGCATTTTTTTGATGCCAATCCGCTTGAACATCCACAAAATACAATCAACGTCCCGCGCGGCGTTGTCGATCTAGACGTGGGGCCGATTGCAATGGAGCAGCGCATGGCAAACCCGACTTTATGGGTCCTTGATGACCACGCCGGTGACTTCGGCCCATTAACCGATTTGCGCGCTGTTTTTGAGATTCGCAGCGGCGCGCGGACCACGCTGGAGCGAATCGAGGCAACGCTGCGCCGTCCGACCGCCGGTTTAATCGTGCCCGGGGCGCTGCAGCCATTGGTGCAATCACGGGCGAGCATTCCTGTATGCAAATTCGATGATGCGATACCTTCAGGTGATGATGCGCTGATCGTCAACGGCCGATGGCTTGGCGTTACCAGCCCCGCATCGATTCTGGAACTCAACGCCGGCCAGGCATTGGTTCAACCCGATGGCCAACTGGTGGCGGCCCGCTTGCCTTGGCCGGCGGTGCAGTCCCTGTTGGCGGGCGGCACTGCGCCTGGCGTCTCGCGCGTCATGGCCGACCAGCCAATGCTGGTTGAGCGGCCCTGGGATTTCCTCAGCAACCTGCCTCACACCCTGGCTGCCGATCTGGCGGCGACTGAAATACCCATCGCGCCGGCCCCGCCCGGTGTACACGCCATCGGTTCGCATTCGATCCACATCGCCAGCAGTGCTCGGGTTTATCCCTCGGTCGTGATGGTGGCCAGCGAGGGTCCGATCGTGATCGACACCGATGCGGTGGTGCATTCCTTCGCCTGCATCGAGGGGCCATGCTACATCGGTCCGGGTGCCACCGTCTTGCCGCACTCACTGCTGCACCCGCATACGGTCATCGGCCCGCGCAGCAAGGTCGCTGGCGAAGTGGCGCACAGCATTTTCGACGCCTTTTGCAACAAGGCGCACTTCGGGTTTGTCGGTCACAGCCTGCTGGGGCAGTGGGTGAACCTGGGCGCGGGTACGACCACCAGCAATCTAAAGAATACCTATGGACAGGTTCGCGCGCAGCTGCATCCACAATCCGAAGCGCAGGATACCGGGCTGCTCATGTTCGGGTCTATTTTCGGGGACTATGTTCGCACTGCCATTCATAGCCGCATTGTCACCGGAGCGGTGTTGCATACTGGGGTAATGCTGGCGCTGTCCGGGTTTAGCCCCAAGTGTGCTGGCAGGTTTGGGTTCTACACCGATGATGATCAGGGGCAGCCCTATGAACCCGAGAAATTCCTGCAGACCGCCGCGCGCATGATGGCGCGGCGCGGAAAGAGCATTCACCCCGCCCTCGATCAACGCCTGCGCGAATTGATGCACCAAAAAGCTCCGGCGTCCGCGATGCCCCCAAAATACGTCGCCGCCCAGTCTTAGGTACCCCGCTCGAACCTACGTTCTCCTACTCAAACATAGGACCGTATTGTTCGGGCATGTAGAGGGGAAAGATAACTTCGCGCAGATATTCCGTCGGCCCCGCTTTGCGTAGATTGCTCACCAGCTGCGCAATCTGCTCCTGCGATCGGTAGGCAGCGATCGCTTCGAGCTTTTTTTCGAATGCGCCGGCATCAGCGCTCAGATGCAAATTCGGTGGGCCGGAAAAATCACAGTAAACCGCCATCTCATAGACCGTCGGCAGCAGGTCGAGGCGTTTTCCCAGTTCGGGCCAGACCGCGCCGGAAGCGTGAAAAATGCTGATCATCAACTCCTGATAGGTAATGCGATGATCCGGGTGCAGATCGGCGGGGCTGGGAACAAAGACCCGCGTCGGGCGCACCCGCCGCAGGTGCCAGGTCATGGCATTCTGCAGCCCCACATGCCCTTCGAGCGCTGGCTCCCCCGGCTTGGCAACACGGCGGCCCTGCAGATCAAACAACCCTGCATCCGGATACCCAATATATTGCACTCGCTGACGAGGCACGCCCGTGATGGCGAAGGATTCATAGGTCTCTTCCCGGCGGATCGGAACGATGTCCAGCCGCTGCGCCGCTGAGCAGTACCCCATGCGGCCATCGGTGACAATGATCGCATCCACCTGCACACCGGCCTGGACGGCGGCATCCACCCATAGCCCCCCCCCAATCACCGCATCGTCATCGTGCGGCGCAACGAAAAGCCAGCGCTCCCGCGCGGCATCGGTGAACCCCATCACCTCGCCCAGCTTGTCGGTGCGAACCTTCTGCCCGTCGCGCAGGCGCGTGAATCTGAACCGGCTCATGAACAATTCTCCATCGGGGATCCTCTGCGGGTTGGTTTAATCGCTGGCAGCCAGCCACGCCAGCAGTTGGGTAAAGAAAGCGGCATAAAAATTTCCAACCTCGATCGCCCCCGCTCCCGGAGCCTGGGCCTTGACCCGCCCTTCGCCCCAATCCACCAGCCCGCCCACCCAGTGCGGCGCGGCATCGGTCATCAAGGCAGCCGTCCGGCCCCGCTGGTATTTGCCGACAACCAGCAGCGGATGGCGATCCATCACTTCAAAAGTAGTATCCCGATCGTTGCGTTGCGCGCGGTACCGCTCCACTTCCAGCAGCGTCTGCGCGCCGGGCCTTGCAACCACGGCATTAAATCCACCGACGGTTGGCGGACGCTGGTTCCACGGCAGCCCGGCTGTGGCGGGATGCACCGCCGATCCACCTAACACGATCAGGGCCGGTTGATCGCAGTTAATTCGATCATCCGAAGCTGCAATTTTCACTGGAAGCGCCTCGGCGAGCGGCGCGCGATCCCAGTTGCCGCCGTCGCCATGATAGCTTTCCCAGCCACCGATCATCAGTAATCCTGCCCCTTGCGCCACCGCAGATAAGATGCGGTCCTGCGCCGCCCCAGAAAGCATTTTCGCCGGGTAGTCGCTGATGACATAAACCAAATGGTTTTTTGAAAGCGTCTGATCCGCAGGCTGCTGGTCGCTGGGCACATAATCGAAAGCGAACCCGATATGGGTCAAGATCCCCGCCAGGTAAGCGGCAGCACCGCCGAGTTGAGTGTCGCCGAGGTATAGGAGCGGGCGTTGCAATTGCATGTGCGAACCTTAGTATTACCGAACGTTTTTTAAGCGTCAAAACCGGCGGTGGGCGAAAGTTTTTCAATGCGGGAATCTGCCGATGCTCAAGGGTAACGCTGTTGTGGGCCAATCCGGTGGGCCGACCGCCGTCATTAACGCTTCGCTGGCGGGGGTGATCGATGGTGCCCGCCGGGCAAAAGGGATGGGGCGAATCTTCGGAATGCGCTTCGCCATCGAGGGGATTCTGGGCGATCATCTCATTGATTTGTCCAGTCAATCCGCTGCAACGCTGAAGCAACTGCGACGAACACCCAGCAGCGCGCTGGGCTCCAGCCGATTGAAGCTGAAGAACGAGCACTTCGAACCGATTCTCAAAACTCTGAAAAAGCACGATATCCGTTACTTTTTTATGATCGGTGGGAACGACACGATGGATACGATCCACCGCGTGGTGGAATTTGCCGGATCGCAGGGCTACGAAATGGCAGGCGTGGGGGTTTGTAAGACCGTGGACAACGACCTGGCGGGGACCGATCACACACCGGGGTATCCATCGGCGGCGCGCTACGTTGCCATGAGCGTGCTGCAGGGCGGGCGGCTGGCGCGCGATATGCAGCGTGTCGATCAGTTCGTGATATTTCAGACGGTTGGCCGCAGCGCAGGCTGGTTGCCCGCCGCCGCGGCGCTGGCGAAGCGGAAACCGGCGGATGCGCCGCACATTATCCTGATGCCCGAGCGGCCATTTGAAGAAGGGCCCTTCCTCGCGGCAGTGGAAAAGGCGCAAAAGCAGTTCGGTTTTGTCTCCATCGTGTGCGGCGAGGGAATTACCCGCGCCGATGGCACGCCGGTGAGCGCTTCGCAAACGCGCGACAAATTTAACAACGTCGAATTTGGCGCGATGGGCGGAACCAGCGCGGCCATGATGCTGCACCGCATGATCGCCAACAAATTTGGCTGGCGGGGAGAATTTCAGATCACGGAATCCTTGCTGATGACCGCCGACGACCGCGCGGTAAAGCTCGATTACGATGAGGCCTTCGGATGCGGGCGCGAAGCCGTGCGGCTGGCAACCAGCGGAACCAGCGGTGTGATGGTGACCATCAAGCGCCTGTCGAAAACCGCTCAGCCCTACCGCAGTGGCTTCGGGACGATTCCCCTGGGTGAAGCCGCCAACGCCGCCAAACCCATGCCGGATAAATTTATCAGCAAAGACGGGCTTTTTGTGACCCGTGCATTTTTAGACTATGCCCGGCCTTTGGTAGGCGCGCTTCCAGAGTATGCGGATTTGTCTGTGGGTAAGTTGTAGCGCGGTGGGTCCGGGGATTTCAGCCAGCGAGGGCACTGGATGCACACTGGATGCACCTGAAGCCGGGAATCACGACGGTTGCAGTGGAGGCAAAATCTATGAACCTCAACGATATTAAATATTCCAAATTCGGGCTGGTGCGCGACATGATTGCCACCGCGCGGGTGATCGAAAGTTTTGACACCGACCAGGCAATCGAAACAGCCCATGAAATCGCCCAGGCAGGGAAATTGATGCTCAGTGGTGAAGGATCGAGCCGGCTTTTTCCCGCCAAACATGCCATGCGCATGGCCGGGGAAAAGGGCTGGAAACTCTCGCTGCAAACCGAAGCCGCTCGACAACTGCTGGAATACGACCTGACCGACTGGGCCGTGTTTGCTGCTTCCAACAGCGGCAAGACCAGCGAAACCATCAAGCTGTTTCAAAAGCTAGCGGATGCCGGCCATCAAAAACGCTACGGGCTGGTCGCCAACGCCGATACCAAACTCCAAGCGCTGTCGCACAAAGGTTACGTGCTTTCCTGCGGGCCCGAAGGTGCGGTGGCGGCGACCAAAAGTGTCGTTGCCCAGGGGCTTTTTTACCAGGCACTGCTCGAACATGCCGCCGGGCAACCCACGCTTCGATCACAGCTTCCGGCCCTGGCCCAGGCCGTGCAACACGCACTGACAGTCGCCATTGATCCGCAAATCGTGCAGCGCATTCGTAGCGCGGGGACGATTTATTTCTCCGGTCGCAACGATGGGGTCGCCGAGGAATTGGCTCTGAAGACCAACGAAATCGCCCGCCGCAAATCTGATTACATGGAAAGCACCTACGCGGTGCACGGGGTGGAAGAAGTGATGGATGCCAAAGATGT
>JBBSFP010000087.1:0-8449 GCA_038238625.1 Tepidisphaerales bacterium | reverse complement strand
GAGCGAAGAAACTTGTCGAGCAATTTGTGAAGTTTCGGACGGATGGTTCGGGCGGCGAATTCCTGCTTGTTGGACGCCGCTTCGATCGGAACGACAACATCCCCTTCCACCTGCACCACCTGCCGCCCGTGGGCGGATAGCTGCTGATACTCCGCATGCTCCGGTTTGGGGGCCGACTTGCGGTGGTAACGGGCCACGTTGGCAATGATGCTGATTTCTTCGGCGGTAAAGCCCTGCAAATTGCCGTTGAGAATCAGGTACATGCTGTGCTTGTGGTGCCCCGATGGGCCGATGTGCCAGCCGATGTCGTGCAGCAGGCAGCCATATTCGATGAGCAGGCGATCGGTCTTGTTTAACCCGTGGATGGGGCGCAGAACATCGAACAAATCGAGCGCCAGCCGGGTGACGTGCTCGCTGTGTTGAGGGCGCCAATCGCAGCGCCGGCCCAGGTCAAAGACGCTTCGCCGCTGTGGATCGGGGAGTTCACGCCGCACTGCCAGATCAGGGAGATGGCGGGCGATGTAGTCGATCAAAATTCCCTCGCGCATGGCGGCGCTGCAAAGCTCCATGCGGCCAATGCGCAAGCGGGTAAACAGTTCCTGCACCAGCACCAGCCCGGCGACGATCTGGTCCTGTCGCTTTTCGTCCAGCCCATCGAAGCCATCGCGGTCGGCCCGCCGGCTCTGCACAATTTGCCCGGCAAGCTGCCGCAGCGACTGCGCCTCGATCACGCCGATAATCCCCGGTGGTTTCTGGCGAGCATTGCCGTCAGGGTTTTCAGTTGCATCTTTAACGCCGCAACACATGGCGGCCACGTTTTCCAGCGTGCCGCTGGTGCCAATGTATCGTTTGACGCCCAGGGTTTTGATGGCCTGAACGATGGGCAGCAATTGCTTTTCATAGTGTTGCCGCAGCGCTTGGAGATTCTTTTGACTGATGGGATCGGATTTGACAAATTCAGCAGTCATGCGGGCAGCGCCCAGCTTGAGGCTTTCGAGCATCACGGGACGGCGACTGTCGGCGACGATGAACTCGACGCTGCCCCCGCCAATATCAACGATGAGCGCCTTCTTGCCCCGGGGCATGTCGCTCAGGGCGGCCGCATGCCACACCCCCAGGTAGATCAGCCGGGCTTCTTCACGGGCGCTGACAATTTTCAGAATCAAACCGAGTTCAGCGCGGATGCGTTCAATGAGGTCACCGCCGTTTTCCGCTTCGCGCACGGCGCTGGTGGCGACGGCGATTATTTTTTCCACGCCGCGCCGCTGCGCCAATTGCACAAATCGGCGCAGCGTACCGATGGCCCGATCCATGGCGTCAATGCTCAGTCGCCGGGAGGGAAAGGTAAGTCGCCCCAGCCCCACCATTTCCTTGTATCGCCACAGGGTGCTGATTCCCCCATCGGTCTCCACCTGGGCGATGACCATGTGGATGGAATTGGTCCCCACATCGATGGCGGCGAGGCGAATATTGGCGGAGCGTCGCCTGGGGCGCGCTGAAATTGCGCGCGATCCGGCGGGCCTTTGCTTGACGAGCATCCTTCCCATGCGGGTAATATCGTGCTGATGACACAGACGGGCAAGGAACCTTCGGTAAATCCAGCGCTCCCGGCGGCCGCCGCGCCTGCTATTGGTGGCACAGTAAAAAAGCCAAAACAAAAAAGATCGACGCCCCTGCGCGATTATCTTGATGAGATCGTCGACACGCTGCGCGACCTGGTCCCCGCCGCAATAGAAGGGGATGAAGATGCCGTGCACGATGCCCGGGTGGCTACGCGTCGGCTGAAGGCCGCCACCGATCTGCTGGATGATCTGCTACCGGAGAAACAGGTCAAAATTTTCCGCAGGGCCTTGCGCGATCTGCGCCGGGCGCTGGGCCCGCTGCGCGATGCGGATGTGATGCTCGATCACACCGGCGATTTGCAAAAAGGATCGAAGCTACCCCCAGCCGCGCTCCGCTGGCTGCACACCTGCCTGCAGGACAATCGCCGCAAGGCGCTGGCGAATTTGACCGGCGACATCGACCGCAGCCGCCTGTTTGCCAAGCTCGGGCGGTGGTGGGAGCTTCGGCATCACCTGCTGCGATCGGCCGACCGCATCGATAATCTGCTGGCCAAGTCACTGCATCTTCTGCTTTCACAATTTACCCAACAGGTGCACGGACTGTTTTCACCAGGAGAAGGCAAATCGGATGTTGATCCCCATGCGCTGCGAATCACTGGGAAACTGCTGCGCTACACGCTGGAGATGGCGGCCGCCGATGGGCATGCGCTCTCGCCCACGGTGGGACGGTCGTTCAAGCGGGTGCAGTCGGCGCTGGGGCTCTGGCATGACTTGATCGTGCTGGCCGAACGGGCCATGGAGCAGTCGGTGGTTACGCAGTTGCCATTGCACGATACCGTGCTGCAGCAGGATGTGCTGCGGCTGGTATCGGTGCTTTTACGGCGGGCGGATGCGCAGCTTCGCTCCGTGGGGAAGCTGTGGGAACGCCAGGGCGCGCAGCTCACCCGCGCCATCGAAAGCAGTTTTCCTAAAGAAATTCAGAACTTGATTGTTGAAAACCCGATCGTTGAACCCGCGCAGGCCACCGATGCCGCGCCGGAAGCAGCCACTCAAGGAACCCTTGCACAGGAGTCTAACCAAACCCCATGAAAGTTTTACTCGTTCGACACGGCATCTCCGAAAATCTCCCGCCCGGGCAGGACGGCGTCAAGGTGAACAGCCAGCGCGCGCTGACCGGTCCCGGCAAGAAGAAGATGCGCCGCGCTGCCGAGGGCCTGATGCGGATGGTGGAGCGTCCTGATCTGATTGTCAGCAGCCCACTGCTGCGCGCCCATCAGACCGCCGAAATTCTGGCCGACGTTTTTAAGATCGACAAGATCGCCACCACCGCAGCGTTATCACCGGGCAAGCGTCCAAATGAATTGCTGGCGTATTTAAAATCGCACGGCGACAGCAAACCGGGGAGCCAGGCCGGCGGGGCGCTGGTGATTGTCGTGGGGCATGAGCCGGATTTAGGACTGTTCACTTCCTGGAGCCTGACCGGGCTGACCGAATCGTTCATCGAATTTCGCAAGGGGGGCATGTGCCTGCTGGAGTTCCCCGCCGAAGCGAGGCCGGGCCGCGCCAAGCTGCTGTGGATGTGCCGTCCACGGCAGTTGCGGCAACTGGCGCGTTGAAGAATCAGATGATCAGGAAGCCACCATCGTCAGCGGTGCTTCGCCTGCTGGATGCCAATGGCAACCGGGCGCGCGAGGGCTTGCGCGTGCTGGAGGATTACGCGCGGTTTGTGCTGGATTCAACACCGCTGAGCGAATCGCTCAAATCGCTGCGCCACGATCTGGCCGCCGCGATTGGGCCGGTAGCGGCACAGGCGATCGTGCATCGTGATGTTGAACACGATGTGGGCCGCTTGCTGAAGACACCGCGCGAAGCAACCCGGAAAAGCGTTGCCGACGTGGTGATCGCCGCCGGCAAGCGTTTGCCCGAAGCGCTGCGGGCCCTTGAGGAATACCTAAAAACGTTTGATAGCCATGCGGCCACGCGGGTGGAGGCGCTGCGCTATCGCTTTTATGAAATCGAGCAGCAAGTGAGTCGAACGCTGCGGCCTGCATCGCGTTTTGACCATGTTCGGCTATACGTTTTGATCACGCAGAGCGCTTGCAGTGGGGACTGGTTTGCCGCCGCGACTCAGGCAATTGCCGGTGGAGCGGATTGCCTGCAATTGCGCGAGAAGGATCTGTGCGGGGCGGAATTGCTGAAGCGCGCCACGCGTTTGGTGAAGCTTTGCCGTCAGCAGGGCGTCCTTTCGATCATCAATGATCGGGCGGATATCTGCCTGCTCAGTGGGGCCGATGGCGTGCACCTGGGGCAGGACGATCTACCTGCGATCGCAGCCCGCAAGCTGTTGGGCGATGAAAAAATCATTGGGGTCAGCACGCATCACATGGAGCAGGCCCGGCAGGCGGTGCTCGATGGGGCTGATTACATTGGCGCGGGGCCGGTGTTTAAGAGCGCTACCAAGCCGCGCGATATTTCGCCGGGGATCGGTTATCTGCAACAGGTTGCCGATGAGATTTCGCTACCGGGGGTGGCGATCGCTGGCATCACGGCGGAGAATGTGGGCGATGTACTGGCGACGGGTATCAGGCGCATCGCAGTGACGGCGGCGGTGGTCGGTTGCGAAGATGTGCAGGGAGCCGCGCGGCGGTTGAAAAAGATTCTTGGACGAAAACGCCCCCAATCTCACGGATGAGACACTGCCTGTCCCACCCAATCCGCCGGAGCGATCCCCCGGTTCGATGGTGGACAAATCCTTTGTCGCCCACGCCAAACTGATTAGCGGGCTGACGTTGCTCAGTCGGCTGCTGGGGGTAGCGCGCGAAAGCGTATCAGCGAATTATTTTGGCGCGGGCATCGTCTCCAGTGCGTTCACCGTGGCGTTTGCGATTCCCAATCTGTTTCGCAAACTGTTTGGCGAAGGGGCGTTGTCGGCGGCATTTATTCCGCTTTACGCGCAGCATCTCAAACAGCAGAAGGAAATCGGCCAGGACGCTTCGGATTTCGCCGCCGCCAGCGTGAACCTGCTGTGCGCAATGCTGGCCGCCATCACGGTTCTGGGGGAGGTGATGATCTGGGGCGCGGTGTGGCTATGGCCCGATCTGCGCAGCGACTGGCTGCTGACCCTTAAATTCACCGGCATCATGTTGCCCTACGTTCTGCTGATATGCGGGACGGCTTTTCTAAGCTCGATTTTGCAGGTGCATCGGCGTTTTGGCCCGCCCGCCTTCGCGCCGGTGGTGCTCAACCTCACGCACATCGGCGTGATGGCAATCGGCGCGCGCCTGCTGTGGCTTAATCCACGGTTTGCGGGCGATGCACAATTGATTGCCAAACAAACGGCGCTGGCCTATTGGCTCAGCGGGTTTGTGCTGGTGGCGGGGATTCTGCAGGTGATGGTGCTGCTGCCCGCGCTGCGGGATGTGGGGTTTCGGCTGCGCTGGGTGCGGCATTTCTGGACGCCGTTGGTGAAGCGCATGCTGTTGATGACGGTGCCGGTTGCGTTGGGGGCGGGGGTTTTACAACTGTCGGTCTTGATGGACAAGGGGATTTCGCTGCTGCTGGCCGAAGGCATCGGGCGCGATGGAAAGCTGATCCGTCAGTTTGAGGTGCTGGGGCAGGTGATCCGCCTGCCGATGCATTTGGGAGCAGCCGCAAGGCTCAACTGGGCCCAGTTTCTATATCAATTCCCGCTGGGGGTGTTTGCCATCGCGCTGGCGACGGCGATTTTTCCGAGCCTCAGCGCTGATGCGCTGGACCGCGATCGCACCCGATTCAAAGAAGTCATGCGCCTGGGAATTGAGGCCACCTTATTCGAAGGGATTGCCGCCACGCTGGGGCTGATCATCGTGCGTTATCCGGCGGTGCAGTTGCTTTTTCAGCACGGTGATGTGACTGCGCTGGACACGCAGTTGATCGCGCGCTCGCTGCTGTTTTACGCCAGCGCCATCTGGGCCTTTAGCCTGCTGCAGATCATCAACCGCGCATACTACGCGCTGCACGATACGCGCACGCCGCTGGTGATGTCGATAGTAAACATCGTCATCAACCTGGTGGTGGAGTTGCCGCTGATTTGGAATCCATGGCTGGGCGAAAGCGCGATGGCGGTGGGGACTTGCGTGAGTTTCGCCGTGCAGGCGGTGATCATGCTGTGGATGCTGGACCGGCGGATAGGCGGCATGGAATTACGCCGCATCGCGCCGGCGGTGCTGAAGATGCTTCTGGCCGGTGGATTGATGGTGCTGGCCTGCTGGGGCGTGCGGGCATCGCCCATCTACCCGGGCGGGAGCGGCAAATGGGTGTGGGCGGCGCAGCTGATGCTTCTGATAAGTGTGGGGGCCGGGGTCTACCTGATCACATGCGCATTGACGGGGGTGAGCGTGCTGGAACATTTGCTTCCGAAGCGCCTCTTGCGGAAAAACCGATAGCGGCCCGATTGACCTTATTGAAAACGCGCCGCTCGAATTTGCTTAGAACCAGTAGGAAAGGCCGGAGAGCAGCACCGCGCAGAGAATCAGCCCGCCGACGATCATCACGAAAATGGAGGTCGCTTCGCGCGGGACTTTTCGCATCGAATCGCAGCGCACGCTCTTGTAGACAATCGCCACCGCCGCACACAGCGGCAGCAGCCACAGGTACCAATGGTCCCACAGTGGAATCGGCTGCACGAAGGGGCGATTGTAGGTGTATCCCGGCGCATTCTCTGCCAGCAGGCGTGATACCGACAGCAGGTATGGCAACGTTCCCATTACGCCTGCTTCCCGGCTTGATCGACCGATGCCGGTGATGTGGGTTCGCCTGCGGCTCGGGCGCAGGCATCAATCAGCGCCAGCAGGTTCAGCATCCCCGCAACCGCGGTGTAGAGCGTACCGATTTCCCAGGAGCGGGCGTGCGACACCGGCAGCGTATGCCCGTTAGTGGCGACCGTGGTGAAAATCGTCATCAATCCACCCAGTGCCTGCACAACATACCAGGGCTTTTGCTGCAGCGCACTCCAGGAGACGGCTGCGGGCGAATCAATCACGCTCACGCCGCCAATCAGCAACCCCAATATAAATAAGCAGACAATGCTGGCCATGATGGTGAGCCCGCGGGAGCGCTGCCCCAACAACAGGTGTCCGCCCCCCGGTACCAGCCAGGCGGCGGCACCGACAATCAGTGCCGGCAGCGCGCCATGTGCCCCGTGGTGCATTTGATTTTGCCCGCGCTCATCACTCATGAAAAAATTCTCACAACTTCCCCGGGGGCATGCCGCGCGGCTGGATTACTTCGCAACTTCCACCTTCGAATATTCGTCGAGGTTGAGCGAGACGATTTCCCCATCGGCCTTGCGTAAGACGAGCCGGTCGAGCCACAATTTGTCGTCCTTGCCGTGGGCATACCAACTGCCGGTGGGCTGCTGCTCGTACGACACGACAGTGCCGCGCACCTGGTTGGTCCAGGTGTGGTCGCGATGCGGAATCTGCTGGGTGATCAATACCGACATGCCCGGCTGCAAAGCGGCGCGAAGCTCAGAACCACTGGTCAAACTGCTGGACGGACTGCTCATCATGGGCGGATTGTAGCAGGGGTTGAAACAGAGTCGAGAGATGGCGTTAAGGCCATCACCATCGGCATTGCTCATCGGATGAATATGCCGATGATAACCCGACCATGACGCTCGTTTTCGGCAATCCGATCATCACCCCCGCTTATCGGCAGCCGCGCAGCAACCGCTGGCGGAAATGGGTGCTACCGGCCCTGGGTGCGGGGCTGACGATCGCGGTGATCATCGGGATCGTGCAGGCCCGGCCGTATTTTGTGGCCAAAAATTTTGGCGTCGTCGAGGACGGGAAAATCTACCGCAGTGGCCAGCTCACCGGACGAATGTTGCGGCAGGTGGTGCATAACGACCACATCGCGGTGATCGTATCGCTGTCAACCGATGCCACCGACGGACCCGATGCCCAGGCGGAAGCGGGATTGGCGGAATCGCTGGGGGTGAAGCGGTATTCGTTTCCGCTGGGTGGCAACGGCGTGGGCGATCCGGAGAATTATGTGAAAGCCATCCAGGTGGTTTGCGATTCCAAGGCCATCGGGCAGGCGGTGCTGGTGCATTGTGAGGCGGGAAGCCAACGCACCAGCGGGGTGATCGGGGTCTATGAAATGCTCGTGAAGCATCGCCCGGCCGACGAAGCGTGGAAGGACATGCTGCGCTACAAGCACGATCCTGCAAAGAACCCGAGCCTGCGGCCGTTCGTCAATGAGCACATGAAACAGTGGGCCATGGAGTTGAAGGATTTGAAAATCATCGACCGCATCCCCGAACCGTTGCCACAGCTTCCCTAATGACTGGTTTGACCGATCTGACTGCTTTGACCCCTACGGATTTGCAGGAGCCTCCCGAAGGCCGGATCGCCTGCGCATGCGGGCAGGCCCTTCGCTGGAGCCTGGGGGTGTTTATTCTGGGGTTGGTGTGTTATCTGCCATTCCTGGGGGATTCGCCGCTGTCGGGGACCGAAGGGCATCGGGCGCTTTCGGCACATCACATGCTGCAATCGGGGCAGTGGTTGATTCCGGAATTGTTTGGCCGCATTTATCTATACAAGCCGCCGATGCACTATTGGATACAGGCCGTTTGCGAGAGCGCGCTGGGGGCCAAGTCGTTTGCCTGGCGATTGCCGGCAGCCGTGGAAGGGTCTCTGCTGGCGGGAATTTTGTGCTGGTTTGGCTGCAGATGGTTTGGCGTTCTGGGGGGGGTGGTCAGCGGGATAGCTTATATCGGCTTGTTCACGCTGTGGGGTGAAGACCGCGGCGCGGAACTCGATGCCAGCAACACCTTCTTTTCCATGGTGGCGGCACTCTGCTGGATCGAATTGCACTTTCGCGATCAGATACGTTCGCGCGGCGGG